>JBNMKW010000001.1:0-85516 GCA_050874545.1 Megasphaera sp.
AGTGCCAATTTTGTACAAAGCGATACATCCAAGGTAGAACGCGTCATTATTATTGGAGCAGGCCGTACGGGCCGCTTTTTGGCCCCTATGCTGGATAAACAGGGGGTTCGCGTGAAAATCTTTGATAAAAACAGAGAACGCAGCCTGCTGGCGGCAGAGAAATTAGAAAACGGTCTGGCGATTTGCGGTGACGGCACGGATCTGGATTTGTTGGAGCAAGAAGGCATTGCTGATGCGGATGTTGTGATTTGTTTGACCGATGATGAAAAACTGAATCTGATGTTGGCGTTGATAGCAAAACATTTAGGTGCAAAAAAGACCATTGTTCGTGTATCGCGGCGAGAATATGTAGACTTGATGGAAAAGGTAGGCGTTGATATTGTTTTGTCGACGCGGTTGTTGTCAGCCAGTGAAGTATTAGCCTTTGCCCGGCAGGGCGGTGTTGTTTCTGTTTCGCTGCTGGAAGGTGCCAAGGCGGAAGCCGTAGAAGTCATTGTTCAGGACGGCGCACCTGTTGCGGGAAAACGGCTGATGGATGTTAAACTGCCTAGAGAATGTTTGGTTTGTGCCTATGTGCGCGGCAGCGAGGCTTCGATTCCTAACGGCCGTTCTGTACTGCTGGCCGGTGACCGGGTTATTTTATTTATTCGTACTTCGTATTCCAAAAAGGTCATGAAATATTTTAAAGGGCGGGATGAAGATGCATAAGAGATTGTTTCTGTTTCTCTTAGGCCGGATAGCACTGCTAAATGGCGTGATGCTAATTATTCCCTTTTTGTATTCTTTTTTTTGGCAGGAAGAAGGATATTTGTACTTCGGGCCGTCTATTTTGATAGCTTTAGGGGTTGGCGGTCTGCTGAACTATGCAGGACGTCGACACAAGCGGCAGATGAGTGTCGTAGAAGGGGCTTGGTTTATGGTGCTGGTTTGGTTGCTGTTGGGCGCAATCGGCATGCTGCCATATATGCTGTCAGGCTGGCTTCATGGTGCCGATGCTTTTTTTGAAAGTATTTCTGCATTTACGACAACAGGAATAACTTGTATATCCCAAGATGTACTGCTGCCGCCGTCCCTTTTGTTATGGCGCAGTATGATGGCTTGGACCGGCGGCTTGAATTTTATTCTGCTGCTTGTCACGGTCGTGCCGCTGGTCAGCGGTTCCTTTGGCCTGACTTTATCGGTGCATCAAAGTGTTCGGTTTAGCCCGATTGTCAGCCGTATGCAAAATGCTGCCCGGCAGACGGGAAAAATGTATGCGGCGATTACGGCTGTTTCGATTGTACTGTATTCGCTGGCAGGACTGCCTTTGGTAGATGCTTGTATGAAAGCGTTGATGACCGTTTCTACCAGCGGCGGTGATGCCGTTTTTGATTTTGCACAGCAAAACAGCATACCTATGGAGCTTGCCGGCATTGTATCCATGATTTTGGCAAGCGGCAATTTTCTGTTGTACTGGAAAGGCGTAGAACGGCGGGAATTCCGCACGATTTTTGCAGATACGGAACTGCGGGTCTTTTTGGTTATGTTAGCCGGTATGAGCCTTTTGGTATCTTTTCATCTTTGGCATATGGGCGTTTATAGTGGCATGGACAGTTTGCGGTATGGTATTTTTCAAGTCGTATCGTTTTGCAGTACAAGCGGCTTTTTGAATACAGCTGTAGAAAATTGGCCGGAATTTGATAAATTTGTTTTATTTATATTAGTATTTGTGGGCGGCTGCATTGGTTCAGCTGCTGGCGGTATGCGTGTCATGCGGTTTATTGTGCTATTTAAAATCGCTAAGCAGGAAATGCGTCGTACCTTGCATCCGCATATGGTCATCAGCTTAAAAATCAACAGCGTGCCTGTAGATATGAAAATTGTCAGTCGTGTTTTGAGCTATTTTTTTCTGTTCATGGCTGTGTTTTTTGTCTCGACGATTATTATTTCTCTATCTGGGCTGGAACCTATGCAGGCCATGGGTGTGGCTGTAGGCTGCTTATCGAGTACGGGCGCGACCGCCAGCCTTTTTGGAATTACTAATTTTTCTCTTATGCCGGCATGGGTCAAAATCTATTGCGCGTTATTGATGATTTTGGGGAGATTAGAGATTTTTTCTTTCTTGATTATACTGCAGACTGGTTTGCAGTATGTGCACCGCCGGTGGTAGGAGGCGTTTTTGCCTAATGAATTATAAAGTTGTAGTATATATGCTGGGAAAAATTTCTTGGGCCTGTGGTTGTGTGATGGCATTGCCATTGAGCATTGCTGTTTTGTATAGAGAAGCGAGTATAGGCGCATTTGCTATGGCAATAGGCATTTGTTTGATTGTAGGAGAATTATTTATCCTGCAGGGTGAAGCGGCAAAGACAGAAATGACAAACCGGGAAGGAATTGCGATTACCAGTCTGGGATGGATTATGGTGACACTTCTTGGTATGATTCCCTATACGGTCGGCGGTTATACCAACGTATTGGACGGCATATTTGAAAGTATTTCCGGCTTATCCGGTACAGGTGCGACGATTATGCCGGATTTGGAAATCCTGCCGCAAAGTATTCTTCTGTGGCGAGCACTAACGCATTGGATTGGCGGCTTAGGCATTATTGTTATTTTTATTGCCTTGTTTCCGCAAATCGGCAGAGGCATGGTACACATGTTTAATGCAGAAAGCACGGGGCCTGTATCGGAACGGTCGCTGCCGCGCATTAAGGAAATGGCCAAAGCGTTATTTTATGTATACACAGTGTTTACGGCAGCGGCAACAGCGGCCTGTCTGCTGTGCGGGATGGATGCTGTTACGGCATTGGAACATGCGTTTTCGACAATTGCTACAGGTGGATTTTCTCCATATAATGACAGCGCGGCCCATTTTCAAAGCCCTGTGATAGAAGGGGTACTGTCATTTTTCATGTTGATTTCCAGTGCCAATTTTGGTATGTATGTTGCAGCTTGGCAGCGCGGTTTTCATGTGATTATACATGATACGGAATTTCGAACCTATTTGGGTATCGTAGCGGCAGCTTCTCTTGCGATGACGCTCAATTTAATGCTGCAGCAAGGCTGGAATGGCAGTGAAGCGTTTCGGCAGGCTTTTTTTCAGGCCGTGTCCATTTCTTCTTCGACGGGATTTGTGTCTAGTGATTTTGATACATGGCCGTCGTTTTCCCAATTCATTCTTCTCTTTCTTATGTTTGTCGGCGGCTGTGCCGGATCTACAGCCGGTGGCCTGAAAGTAACGCGGCTGCTGCTCCTGTGTCATGCTGTACGGGTGGCAGTACAGGAAACACTGCATCCCCGTATGGTTTATCATGTTCGTTCCAATGGGGAAGAATTTTCTTCAGATGTGATATACGGCGTCATACGATTTTTCTTTGTGTATATGGCTTTGGATGTTTTGTGGTCCTTTCTGCTTATTTGGGATGGCGTTCCTGTTTTTGATGCCATTGGCGTCAGTGTCTCGACAATGGGCAGTTGCGGGCCTGCCTTTGGCCTGTTTGGTGCCACCTGTACGTATGCAGATATGCCGTCATTCAGCAAAGGTATTGTTTGTCTGTCCATGCTGATGGGACGATTGGAATCCTTTACCGTATTGGCACTGCTGATGCCGTCATTTTGGAAGCGGCAGTCTTGGTGACAGAACCATATCCTAAGTAGTTGAGGTGCGTATGGACTATAGTATTATTTGTCGTTTTTTGGGAAAAATTTCATTAATACAAGCGTTGGTTGTGCTGCTGCCGCTGGCGTTGGCCTGCGGGTATGAAGAAGAAAGCTGCATGGCTTTTATATGGACCGGTATAGTGGGGTTTCTAGTAGCTGCACTTTGCTTGAATCAAGGAAAAGTGCGCACGAGAACACTGACGATGCGCGAAGGCATTGCCATTACCGGACTGGGATGGCTGCTGGCGACGTTTTTGGGTATGCTGCCATATGTGTTTGGACAGTATTTGGGGCTGCTGGACGGCTTTTTTGAAAGCATTTCCGGGTTTACCGGAACAGGAGCGACCGTCATTACAGATATAGAAAGCTTACCGCAAAGTATTTTGCTGTGGCGCAGCATGACGCACTGGTTAGGCGGTTTGGGTATAGTCGTCATTTTTATAGCCATTTTGCCGGAAGCAGGTCAGACGGCTGTTTCTATGTATAATGCTGAAGCAGCCGGGCCGACAAAAGAACGAGTGCTGCCGCGGCTTCATGAAATGACCAGTGTGCTTTTTCGCATGTATATGGTATTTACGATAATTTCTCTAGGTGTCTTCTTGCTGTGCGGCATGAATTTTGTCAGTGCGGCGAATCATGCGCTGTCAACAATTTCCGCAGGCGGATTTTCGACATATAATGACAGCGCTGCCCATTTTGCCAACCCGTTGGTAGAAGGATGGATGACCTTTTTTATGATATTAGCCGGCGGTAATTTTGGACTCTATTACCAGATATACCAAAAAGGATTTCATGTCGTAAAGCGAAATACGGAATTTAAGGCTTATTTGGGTATACTAGCAGTGGCTACGATTTGTGTTGGCATGAATTTGATGAGTGCATTTAGTACATCATGGAGCAATGCGCTGCGGTTTGCGTCATTTCAAGTGGCTTCGATTGCCACGACAGGATTTGTATCGGCGGATTACGATCAATGGCCGACATTTTCCAAAGGCATACTCATGCTGCTCATGATTAGCGGCGGTTGTGCCGGCTCAACGGCTGCAGGCATCAAAGTGTCCCGCGTCGTTATTTTGGTGAAAGCTGTTTGGGTTTCTGTGGCACGTACAGTCCATCCGCAGCTGGCTGTCAAATTAAAAATGAATGGACAATATATCAATACCGATACGGTAGTACGCACTAGTCAGTTTTTCTTTTTGTATATAGCTTTTATTGCATTATGGGCATTTTTGCTGACGTGGGATAATGTACCTGTATTTGATGCTATCGGTATCAGCGTCAGTACGATGGGATGCATTGGCCCTGCCTTTGGAATTACGGGTGCGACGTGTACCTATGCCGAACTGTCTATGTTTTCTAAGGGAATCTTATGCTTGTCCATGCTGATTGGCCGTTTGGAAATGTTTACGGTTCTTGTCATGTGTCGGAAGAGTTTTTGGAACACAAGGGGATTATGGTGAAATGATTGTTTGTAGTTTGTAGCGTTAATCCGATTCTTCTGTTGTATCCGGTTCGTCTTTTGTTGTAAACCCGATAATGCGGCGCGGCGTTTTGGGATCGTCGTGTCTGGGAACAGCGACGAGCAGCAGGTTGAGTTGGGAAATATGCTGTACGAGCTCGACCGAGGAGCCGTCCGATAGTTCGCCGTAAAACACGATAAGATTGGGATCCCAGTAACCAATGTCTTGGATGCTGAATGTAATATCCCCTGCGGATACCAAACGTCCGCCGGCCTGCAGTGTATCCGGCAGGTCTGACTCGAAATTATTAATTAATGCGACAATTCGCTGGTACATATCGGATGCCATGTAAGATGTTTCGGTATTTTCTGCAGATTCATCTGTCGGTACAGCCGGCTGAATGACCATCATTTTTTTAGTTTCTTCCGGTGCTGTATGTGTAGTGTTTTTCATTATGTGATGCCTCCCTGCATAGCGTATTTTTATATAATAGTTTCATCATGATGATGGTGTTTTCCTCTTTTTGGGGATGTATTTTTTATTTCAGATTGTGTATGGTGAAGTTTTGCTGTATCTTGTCTAACTAATATCTTTGCCCTTGTATTTGTTCCTTTTATGTGCTAAAATCATACATGGAATACAGCGAATAATAGTCTTTGGGGCAAGGTGAGAAAGCGAAGCTTTCAATTCCTGACCGGCGGTATAGTCCGCTAACTTCATGCATGTGAAGTGGAGCCGATGAAATTTCGGTACCGACAGTATAGTCTGGATGGGAAAAGACGACGACACGTTTATTTTGTTGCGCTTTTAAGGCTATTGGGCTTCTATGACCCTATAGCCTTTTTTTATTTGAACGTACCAATCTATCAGGAAAGGAAGGAAATACTGTGGAACCGATAGATTATATGAAAAAAGCCCTATCGCTGGCTAAACTGGCACTGGGATATACTACGCCGAATCCGGCGGTTGGCTGTGTTATTGTCAAAGACGGCGAAATTGTCGGAACTGGCTATCACCGGAAAGCAGGTACACCGCACGCAGAGGTTTGGGCTTTGCGGGAAGCGGGAGAAAAAGCAAAAGGAGCAACGGTATATGTGACGCTGGAACCATGCGCCCATTACGGCCGCACGCCGCCGTGCGCGCGGACGCTTGTTGAAAAGGGTGTAGGAAAAGTCGTCATTGCCATGCTCGATCCCAACCCATTGGTAGCAGGAAAAGGCGCTGCCATTTTGCGGCAGGCCGGGATTCCTGTTGAAATAGGACTCCTGTCTAAAGAGGCGGCAAAACTTAACGAAGTATTTATCAAAAATATGATGGTGCAGAAACCATTTATTGCTGTAAAATTAGCCCAAAGCTTAGACGGATGCATTGCGTCACGGACGCAGAAATCGCAGTGGATAACCAACGACTGGGCACGCCAGGAAGGCCATTACCTGCGGTCTATTTATGACGGCATTCTCGTCGGCGTAAATACGGTATTGCTGGACAATCCGCTTTTGACATGCCGTACGCACCGAGAAGCGCAGGAACAGCCGCATCAGCCTGTACGCATTATTTTAGATTCCCGAGGACGGACACCGCTTCGGTCGTTGGTGGTAACCGACAAGACGACAAAGACTGTTGTCGTGACGACATCGCTGTGCCCGGTTGAAAAAATGCAAGCGTTGAAAAAAGTCGGCGTACAGGTACTGTTAGCACCAATGGATAAACAACAGCAGGTTGATTTGCCGGCAGCAGTTGCCATGCTTCATGATATGGGACTGCAGAGTATTTTGATAGAAGGTGGAAGTACTGTGCAGGGCAGCTTTTTTGACCATCGGCTGGTAGATAAAATTTATGCGTTCATTGGTGACAAAATTATTGGCGGCCGCGATGCGTTGTCTTCTGTTGGCGGTCAGGGCGTCGATTCACTGGATGAATGTATCCCGCTGTATTATGATTCAGTAGAACTGCATGAAGGCAATATTTTGATTACAGCATATAATGCAGATAGGGAGGGTGCGTATGTTCACTGGCATCATTGAGGAATTGGGCACGGTTGGACAAATGGACCGCCGGCCTGACTCGATTAAGCTTACGATACAGGCCCATACCGTATTAGAAGGCACCAAATTGGGAGACAGTATTGCTGTCAATGGTGTTTGCCTGACGGTCACTTCGATGACAGATACGGCATTTACGGCAGACGTCATGCATGAAACGATGCGCCGTTCTTCGCTGCGGGATATTCAAAGCGGGTCTAAAGTCAATCTCGAACGGGCTATGCAGCTGGGCGGCAGGCTCGGCGGTCACATCGTCAGCGGTCATATTGACGGCACAGGTCATGTGGCACGGATTGCCAACGACGGTATTGCCCGCGTGATTACCATTTCCATACCCAAGGAAATGGAACCATATATAGTGGAAAAAGGTTCGATTGCTATTGACGGCATTAGTTTGACTGTTGTTTCTGTCGGGAATAGTCAATTTTCTGTTTCCATTATTCCCCATACAATGGCTAATACGACGTTGATTGATAAGCGTCCCGGTTCTATTGTCAATTTGGAAACAGATGTCATTGGGAAATATGTCCATAGCTTTACCGTAGGATACCAAGGAAAAGGTCAAGGCCTTACGATGGAAACACTACTGGAAAATGGATTTTAAATAGTATTTCAGAATAGGAGAGTGTTGTATCATGGCACAGATTAAAGAAGGTCAATTAATAGGTTCAGGTTCTAAGTTTGGTATTGTTGTAGCTCGTTTTAACGAATTTATCTGCAGCAAGCTTCTCGGCGGCGCATATGATGCACTGCATCGTCACGGCGTAGATGACAATGATATTACGACGGCTTGGGTACCGGGTGCATTTGAAATTCCGCTGATTGCCCAGAAAATGGCAGAATCCGGCAAATATGATGCTGTTATTTGCTTAGGTGCTGTTATCCGCGGTGCAACAAGCCATTATGACTTGGTCTGCAACGAAGCCGCTAAAGGTATTGCTCAGGCATCTCTCAAAACCGGTGTACCTATCATGTTTGGCGTTATTACGACAGAAAATATTGAACAGGCTATTGAACGTGCTGGTACTAAGGCTGGCAACAAGGGCTTTGATGTTGCTACCAGTGCTATTGAAATGGTTAACCTCATTAAAGAACTATAAGTATATGATAGGCTGTTACAGGTAACTTAAAAGCCATTACATCGTGAAATTTCGTCCGCTTGCGCAGTGTTTTCATGAAACACGAGAATTTCATAGATGTTATGGCTTTTTTTTACTATATACGATATACTAGAATAAAATGGAAACAAGAAAGGACGATATTTGTGAATAAAAAAGCTGAACTGTTTAAAACATATTTAGATGCCAGACAAATTGATTCATTTCTTATCGATGATAACAAGCAAGATGAACTGAATACGGTTATTTTCCGCTCTCATATCGATATTCAAGGTCATCAACTGCCAACGATTGTCGTGCTGGATGACAGTATTTATGGTATGATTCGGCTGCTTGTTGCTACCAATGCCGTGCATGATGGCAATGAAGCGGCAGTGCTGAAATATATTAACAACTATAATAAGTTGTTTAAATCGTTTAAATACTATATTGATGACGACGGGGACTTGATTATGGATACCTGTTTATTGTTTAAAGATGATGAAGTTGACGGTGAAATGATATATGCCATGTTCAATGTTATCATCGATCATTTGACGGAATCATATCAAGACATTATGAAGACGATTTCATAGTATCGGCTGCTGGCAGAATACGTTTAAAGAAATTTTATGCTGCTTCATAGATATCGTTGCAATAGAGATGACTATGGAGAATATTGTATCATGATAGATGAAATCATGCTGACTATATTTGTTGATGCGATATAGCCAGCATGATTTTTTTTTAGTATGCTATTATAGCATGCAGCCAACTAGGCAGCAGTACGATAACGTATGATGTCGTGCTTTTTGCAGGCAGAACGTGACTTCTTTTTTTACATTGAAAAATCCTGTATAATATATATCAAAAGTGAAGGAGGCGTGTACATGTGACATGGTATGGACAGACTTATGATTCATCCCGAACGGCATTGCTGACAGAACAAGATGTACGCACGGTAGCGCAGGGCATATTAAAAAATATGAACACAGGATTGCTGACGACAGAGATACTGCAGAGAAGAGCAGAAGAACTGATGGTTTCAGCAGCAGATTATTGGCTGTCATATGGCACCGCAGCACTTATCTATTGGCTTGCGGATGAACAAGTAAAAGCCCGGCAGGCTTTGCAGAGAGCGTTGCAGGCAGATGATCAGAAGACCTCGTTGTTTTTTTTCTTGGTATTGCTGCGTGAAAAACGAAATCAGGCGGCCGATATTTGGCTGGCACGGTATTTAGATCAGCTGCAGCCGTTGCAGCTGGCTGACCATTTTCGGTATTGCATGGAAAGCTATACGGAAGGCTGGCTAAGCAGCGCGATGAGACGGCAGATGGAACATAGGCTGTCCCTTTGGCAAAAAGAACAAAGTTTGGATGCGGCGCTGATGGAAGCGCAAATTCAGACATGGCGGGATTGGCTGGAAAAAGAACGTCGTACTATCGTGCCTGCAGAAGATGAACAATTTAAGATACTGAAAAAAACACCGAAAGCCAGTGTTGAAGAATTATTGGCAGGAGCGCATTTGCCGGGAAAAATACTGACTTCTTTGCGGCAGGTGGCAACCGATGATGCGCCGCAGCCGGAAGAAGAGGCTCAAAGGGCCTTGCTGGCGCGGTTTATTGCTGATGATCGTTCAGAAAAAGAAGCAGCGTTAGTTCAGCATCCGTATATTTCTTGGCTTACAGCATGGTATTTTAACACAGAAAAGACAGCCCTTTCACTGCGCCAGTATGCGCTGGCAGCGACCAAAGACTGGATTCGCAGTGCCGCTGATGATATACAAGGAGAAACGATTCAAAAATTTCCGGATTCCATTATCTTTTATTCCGATTTATCGTATGAAGGGCATACGAGTAGGTTACGGTTTCAAACACTGGACGGAAAAAATGAACGAGAAGAACTTAAGACACTGCATACGATTATTGATGCATGGCAAAAAGAAGAATTAAAAAAATACCGGCCCGGTTGGTCTGTATTTATCCAACTTTTCTTACTCATCGGCGGCGGGGCATGCATATACAGCGGGGGAAGCTGGGTATGGGAAAATCATCCGTATATGCTGCTGGCAGGTGTTGCGCTTTTATGTATTATGATGGTTGGACCTATCGCCGGGTTGATTATTACAGCGATTTTGGCAGGACTTACAACCTTTCTTATTCATACCATTGTTTCTGTCTACGCTAGCCATTCAGCTCTTTTCGTTGGTGCCGGCGCATTGCTTTTGGCAGGGTTAGCGTATAGTACATTTTACTCGATATTTCAAAAACGGCGTAATCTGGAAGAACAATTTCGCCAGTATGCCCAAGAAGAGGAAAACAATATCTGCCGTTGTATGGCAGAAGCAGCAGATTTCTATGATTACTATACGAAAGGAATGGCGCAGCAACAGGAGCTGCGTGATTTTTTGAATAGCCTTACTCCCACAGATTATATTCGTTACAGAAATAATACAGCCCGGCGTATACGGGTATAGGAGGCATAATAAATGGAAACAGATGTGAATATACCGCAGCGTCCATCGCGCAAACATATACAAATAACACAGCAGGCTGCTTCAAAAGATGGATCCCAACAGACGGCACAGCTGTCAAACCGGTCATCAACCCAAGAAACGGCAACAAAGCCGCAGTACGTCCAAGGACTTCCAGCGTGGGATCTTTTACCACCTCGCGGCATTGTACGGAGGTATCATAAATGAGTAATATACCAGGTATTTATGCAGAATGGCTTCCTGTATTGGAAGACTTTGCTGCTGGACGAAATGCTCCCGAAACAATTACAGCTATGCAGCAGGGGCGGCTTCATTGGTGCGACATTACGGCACAGCGGTTTTTTCGGCGGCTTATTGCAGCTTTTAACAGCCGCTTTGACTATGTCAGGAGCCGTTTTGACAAGGCACAGGGGAATGGAATGGCTATAGAACAAGCGGTAAAACAATTAGATCAAGATTTAGAACAACTTTTTCAAGCGGGCCGAATGCAGTGTTTACCGCAGAAAGAAAGGGAAGAGCTGCAGGCAGAACTAAAAAAAACACGCCAAGCGATAGAAGAGGCATTAGCCAAGTCAGCACAGCAAGACGAAAGCGGTGAGTTGGCATTGCTGTTGCGGCGCCGTCAAAAAGGAGCGGATAGAAACAATGAGTAATACACAGGAATGTACCAAACAATTGAAACGCTATCTGATTGCCCGTATCCCGCTTATTGTTGTCAATACGATTGAACGAAGCCGTATTTTGGATATTTTGAGAAATATTGCAGATGACATGGTGCAAGATACGATGATTGAAAACAGCAGCTTTTTTGTCCATACTTTTTCCCGCGGTATCTATGACATTCGCAGTGGTGAAGCAGTCGATGAAGGTGCAGTATCCTTTGTTTCAGCCCTTGACTTTTTGGCAGATATGATGCGGACACAGCATCGGGATAATCAGACACTGGTTTTGACTGAAGTATCCGATATCGGCAGCGATACGTCCGATGCCCAACGGCTGCTTGACGTGGTTAGCCTAGCTGTCGAACATGGTACTTGTCTTATCGTTTTGACAAATAAGCCTGTTTGGAATACCTTGCAGCGTCACGGACTGATCGTTGGGTTAGATCTTCCCAGTGAAGAAGAAATGTACGGCATTATCAAACGGTTTGTTGAAGATTACCGGCAGGAAATGCCTATCGAATGGGGCGAGGATGAAATGCGTGATGCTGCGGCTACCTTGACCGGTGTGACGCAGATTGAAGCAGAAAATGTCATGGCAGCCTTGGTGGCTAACGGACAGATACGCAACGAAGACATGATAGAAGTTCGTTCTGCTAAAAATCGCCTTTTTTCGAATATTTCCGGGCTTGAAAAAATCGATGTCGATCCGGATATGAAACACGTCGGCGGTTTGCAGGGACTGCGCAACTGGCTGGAAGAAAAGAAAACGTTGCTGCGACCGGAGAAACGGGAACAAATGCGCCAACTTCATTTACAGCCCCCCAGGGGAATCTTGCTGGTCGGTGTACCCGGATGCGGCAAATCCACGTCCGCAAAATCAATATCAGCCAACTGGCAGCTGCCGCTGTACCGTCTTGATTTTGCTACAGTACAGGGAAGCTATGTCGGCCAATCGGAACAACAGCTGAAAGATGCGTTGACAACAGCCGAAAATGTATCGCCTTGTATCCTTTGGATTGATGAAATTGAAAAAGGACTTTCCGGTGCCGGCTCATCGAATGACGGCGGTGTTTCTACCCGTATGGTAGGACAATTTTTGTTTTGGCTGCAGGAATGCCGTAAACAAATATTTGTCGTGGCGACGGCGAATGATGTGTCGATGCTTCCTAGTGAATTGCTGCGCCGCGGCCGTTTTGATGAACTCTTTTTTGTGGATTTGCCGACAATAGAAGAACGGCTGGAAATCTTGTCACTTTATTTTTCCAAATATCTGCATATGGATTTAGCTGCGCTGCCAACATTTGCCGATCGGTTGGTACAAATGAGTGAAGGGTTTACGGGAGCCGATTTAGAATCCACAGTTCGTGAGCTGGCATATCGTATGCTGGCTGCCGGGCAGGAAGAGCTGGATGAAGATGAAATTATTTCTACGTTTGAAAATGTCGTGCCTTTGTCCAAAACGAGTCCGGAAAAAATCGAGGCTATCCGTGACTGGGGCCGTGAACGAGCCGTACCGGCTTCGGGTCGTCCTATTGGCGAAGAAACATTGCCTAAGGCAGAACGAAACCATGTACGACGCGTATTGACACGACATTAGCCTGAAAAGGAGATGAGTTATATGGCACGATTTATTTTACGGCCTAAGGTACAGGCTAAAAAGCAGGCAGAAACTACGCGGACAATTTCCTTGACATCACAAGGCACCCTGCGTCACAGTCAGAAAATAGATGCGGGAAAACTGGCACTGCGGCTGCGCAAACCGCGCTCAAAAACGTATTGTCAAGTGATGCAGAAACTGGATGCCGGCGGTGCCCATTTGAGTCCGCAGTTTATAGACGAAATTCAGAAGATTATTACGGAAGAATTTCCGGATATTCCGATTCGCGGCACTTTGATTGGTATTGTTTCTCGATGTAATTTAGGAAATCCTTATGAAGTCCATACACTGGATATGACGGGAAGCATACTCCATCACTATCAGCATGGCGAAGCATTGCCGGAAATGATGGAAAAAGCCCGCGGGCTGGCACTGCACGGAAATTATGCGTTTGTAGAAGTTTATGAAAATGCCTGCCGGGCAGTCAATGCGGATGGCTCAGTAGCGGTTATACAGGACGAAACTACGTGATGTATGGAGTTCTGATACATCACGTATTCAGAAATCATATTGTAAACAGAGGGAAAAATAGATGAACAGTCGTACGATTACACATGGCAAGACACTGCCATGGAAACAGTATATAGATGTTCTGGCAGCGTGTCTTTTTGCAGGAGTGACAACCGTTGTTGTACCGTTTTCTTTGTCAGCATTTATCACAGCGATTCATGGTTCGTTGTTGTGCACGCTATTTTGTCTGATGGCTGTCATTGCTGCTTTTCGGCAGGGCGGTATGTTGACATATGGATACAGTCGTGTCTTTACGCATGCTGTCAGTGTGCGTGCCCTTAGCGGCTTTTTTGTGTTTACGTGTTTTTTTATGTCTATGGGCATTACGAATGACGTAGCGCTGCTGATTTTTGTTCCCCTGGCGATTTCTGTGCTGCAGGCTGTGAAAAAAGAAAAATATCTCATTTATGTCGTAACACTGCAGACGATTGCGGCCAATTTGGGAAGTATGCTGACGCCGATAGGCAATCCGCAGAATCTGTATTTATACTCCTTGTACCAGATGACACTGGGAGATTTTTTATACACGATGGGACCGGTGACCATAAGCAGTGCCATTTTACTTGCATTGGGTCTGCAGAGGCTTCCAACGGATTTTGTTACCGTCCCGGCAGTGGCTCAACCTACGATGACCCGCAAAGAACAGTTGCTGTTTGGAACGTTTTTCTTAGCTTGTATTGCCAGTGTATTGCGACTTTTTTCTCCTTGGTATGTGTGTATATGTCTGCTGCCTGTATTGTTGCTGCGGTATCGCAGCGTACTACGGGCTGTTGACTACAAACTGCTTTTTTTATTTGTGTTTTTATTTATCGGTGTCGGCAATATAGGAAAGCTGCCAATGATGCAAGAAACGCCAGCATATATGATACAAGGACATGAATTTTGGGCAGGAATTATATTAAGTCAAATGTTGAGCAATGTACCGGCAACAGTCATGCTGTCCCCATACTGCAAGGACAGTACCGCATTGTTGCTGGGGGTTAATATAGGCGGCTTGGGAACGATGATTGCTTCTATGGCTAGCATTATCTCTTTTAAAGCGTATAGCAATGTATCTGGCAGCCAGCCACTGAAATATGTAGCCGTATTTACAGCAATGAATGTATTGTTTCTTGGTTTACTAATTGGAATCCGGCAAATTGTGTATTGATGACGGAATTCGTGTGTGACGCTTTGACAGCAGACGCTGGGAAAATATGGCAAACGTTATGATTTTGTAAGTGCTTTGTGACATGATTGTGACATACGACGTGTATACTAAAACCATTCTTAATACAAAGGAGTGGATGAGCGATGAAATGGATACTTGAAATACGCAAAAAATTGGTTGCAGCTTCCTTGGTAGGAGCGGCAGCAGCGATTGTGGCAGCGGTGCCTTATGGAATGGCATCGGCAGCAGATGCGGAAACAGGCGCCTCCATGCCGCCTCCTAGAATGGAACGCCGTATGGACCCTGGACCGGCTGTCATGCCGCAGCAGAAAAAACTAGCTGTTTCTCATCGCGTACAGCAGATGGTACGCGATGGCAGAATTACGTCGGATCAAGCATTTAAACTGAATGAAGAAATAAAACGTTTCCAACATAAGCAACATAAAGAACGAAGAAAATTTATAACATCGCTGCCAGATAAAACCGGCATCGATCGAGATACGCTGAAAGAGATTTTTGCACCGCCCCAGCGCAAGCATATGTGAAATATCCTGTTGCAGCGGGTTGGGACAACTAAAAATTTTACAATAAAAAACTGCCGTCTTTACGCTAGTGCAAGAGTAAAGACGGCAGCTTTTGTTATATTATAAACGGAAAGAAATATGTGTATGGCGTAATTCTTTAACAGCTTTATTGAGAAAAACAGCCGCAGTTAGTACGGACACAGCAGCCCCAGATATGGAAACAAATATATTCTGAGCTGTCTTGGAGATTAAGGACACAATTCCTAAGATGGTCAGTACGGCATGCATGACACATTCAATAGAAATGCAGGAAACAAACATCGCGATAAAGAAAACGGCTACGGACACCGGAGAAAGTAAAAGATATGGTACAAGATATTTGACAAATTTCATATGTCATTCCTCCTAAACATACGCCATGTATGATTTTATATCGCTGCGCAACGAGTAATGTTTCCTATAGTATATACCTCATTCTCAAAAATAACAAGTAAAATGAGAAAAATATTGATAAGAAAAATGAGAGAAGAAAACATGGCGAATTATGCTGGGAGGAAATAGATTATAAATACCATTCTGGCCGGCGGGTGGACAGGTACGGCACTTGTTTTCGCAGTGCGGCAGCGTCCGGCAAATGAATGTCACAGGATAAGAGTTGTTCTTGGTCGTCTGCTTTGATGAGGACATCGCCTTTGGGGGACACGACGAGAGATTCACCGGCAAATTCCATATTACCTTCCGTTCCTACGCGGTTGCACATGGCAATGAAGACTTGGTTTTGCATGGCCTGTACACGGATTTCCCATTCAAAAAGTTCCATCGGTTCAGCTTTTGTATTGGCTGTAGGAATCAGGATTAAATCAGCCCCTTTCAGCGTGCAGGTGCGAATGCTTTCCGGCAAGTGGCGGTCGTAACAAATGACGATGCCTACATTTCCCCAAGGTGTGTTAAAGACTTTAAAGCCATCATCGGAAGGCGTGTAGTAGTCTTGTTCATAAAACTGGTGGGCTTGGGCAATATGTACCATTTTAGCAGAATCCAGCCATGTTCCTTCCGGTGTCAGCCAAAGAGAGGTATCGTACCGCTTGCCCTGCAGTTCCAAATATAGGTTAGGAGATACGTAATAGTGATGCTGTGCTGCTTTTTGGCAGAAAGAGGCAATTGCTGGGGCATCCGGCATCAGGCAGTAGGCGTCGGCGTTTTGTTTTTCATATTGGGGAAAGAACGGAGAGAGTTGAATTTCAGGAAAAAACAACAGGTCACAGTCCTTGGCTTCATCACAAAAACGCAGTGATTTTGCAGTGTTTTTTTCTATCGTTTTTTCCATAGATAATTGAGCTAAAGCAAGTTTCATATAGTCCTCCTTTTAGCAATATCCTGCATAGGTTTAAAAACATACGGAAATGTTCGTGAATAATGAATGCTTTTATTATATTCTATGCTATACAGATACGCAATAAATGAAAGAAAAAAGAAAGATACTGAAAAATATTCTTGAATTTTAAATACATACATTTCGTATACATGGAAAAAGAAAAAATGTGTATTGAAAAGTACTGTTTATGCCGATAGGTTGAGAGAATGTCATTTATGCTGCAGTAAAATATACGATAGCATATAGAGGTATATAAGAAATACCTTGAAAGGCTTGGCGGAATAGTGTATGATTTTAAAAGGTTTTATTACAATGTGATGCATAGCGCAAGAATGGAAAACTTGCTGGAAAGTTAGGATGGAGATATATGTTGGAATTTCCAATTAAACGAACGATTATTATTGATGATACAAAAAAGAAGAAACGAGGCCGTAAGAAAAAAGCAGACGGCGAAAAAATGATCATCAATGGGACGGTAAATCTTCCGGAAAAGAAACCGCTGAAGAAATTAGATCCGCTGCCAAAGAATGCTAAAAATCTGGTTATCGTGGAATCACCGGCGAAAGCAAAAACAATTGAACGCTTTTTGGGAAGCGACTATAAAGTTATGGCCAGCCGCGGCCATCTGCGTGATTTGCCGCGCAATCAGTTTGGCGTGAATATAGAAGATGGGTTTACGCCGTCATATACGAACATGTGGGACAAACGAAAACTTATTGAAGAGTTGCAAAATGAATACGTCCGTTCCAAAAAAGTTTATCTGGCGACTGACCCGGACCGTGAAGGAGAAGCCATTTCTTGGCATTTGGCCCATTTGCTGGAAATGGATCCCCATGATACATGCCGTGTTATGTTTCATGAAATTACAGAAAAAGCAGTGCATGCCGGCATGCAGGACCCGGAACCGATTGATTTGCAAAAAGTGGATGCCCAGCAGGCACGGCGTGTTCTTGACCGTATTGTGGGGTATAAACTGAGCCCGCTGCTTTGGAAGAAAGTCTGCAAAGGGCTGAGTGCCGGCCGTGTACAGTCGGTAGCGGTACGGCTGATTTGTGAACGAGAAGAAGAAATCAAGGCATTTGTGCCGGAAGAATACTGGACGGTCAGCGGTACGTATAAAACGGAAGACGGCCAAGTGCTGATGACAGAACTGGTTAAAATTGATGGCGAAAAAGCGGCTATTAGCGACGGTGACACGGCAGCCCGGATTGCCGCTGACCTGCAGTGGGAAGCAAACGGCCAAGACGGTCATGCGCCGGATCGGATTACCAAGGTCGAAAAACGCAAGCGCAAACGACAGCCGCAGCCGCCGTTTACGACTTCAACCATGCAGCAGGAATGTGTTAGCAAGTTGAACTTTGGTGCCAAAAAGACCATGATGCTGGCACAGCAGCTGTATGAAGGCCTGGACATCGGGGAACGGGGACATGTTGGTTTGATTACGTATATGCGTACAGATTCGACGCGTATCAATGATGATATGATACAGGCGGCTAGAGAATTTGTCACAGCAAACTACGGGGAAGAATATATTCCGCCGAAGCCTAGAGTGTATAAGACAAAACAATCCAGCCAGGATGCGCATGAAGCTATTCGTCCGACATCTTTGGAATTGACGCCGTCTGTTGTAGCACCGTATTTGTCGCGCGACCAGCTGCGGTTGTATACGCTGGTATGGAATCGTTTCTTGGCCAGTCAGATGGAAGCTGTCGAAACGGAACATATGGCAATTACAATTACCTGTGCTCCGTATGAACTGCGTGCAGCCGGATATAAGGTGCTTTTTAAAGGGTTTACGGAATTATACGAAGATACGAAAAAGGACAAAACGCTCAGCGAATTGCCCCATATAGAAGAAGGAACACGGGTGCATAACCAGACCGTAGAACCGATTCAGCATTTCACCCAGCCGCCGGCCCGGTATACTGAAGCTAGCCTTATTAAAACACTGGAAGAAAAAGGTATTGGCCGTCCAAGTACGTATGCGCCGATTATGGATACGATTCAGAATCGAAATTACGTAGAAAAGAAAGAGAAACAATTTGTGCCAACGGAATTGGGCGTCGTCATTGTGGATTTGCTGAAGAAATTTTTTGAACGTATTATTAATGTTGGCTTTACGGCACATATGGAAGAAGAACTGGATGCGATTGAACAGGGAAAAGATACATATACTCATGTTCTCCAAGAATTTTATGATGTCTTCAAACCGGAAATGGACGTAGCAGAAGAACAAATGGAAAAAGTAACTGTAGCTGGTCAGGATTCCGGTCAGGTATGCGAACTTTGCGGAGCACCGATGGTCTATAAGTTTGGCCGTTTTGGCAAATTCTTAGCATGTTCTAATTTCCCGGAATGCCGCAATACCAAAGCGATTGTAGAAGACTTGGGAATTACCTGCCCCAAATGCGGCAAGGGAACCCTGATTAAGAGAAAATCCAAACGGGGCCGTGTGTTTTACGGCTGCAGTGAATATCCGGAATGCGATTTTGTCTTATGGAATCAGCCGGTAGATAAAAAATGCCCCGTATGTGGCAGCATTATGATTGTCAAGCATTATAAAAAAGGACCGGATAAAATCTTCTGCAGCAACGCAGAATGTGAAAACCATAAAAAGGGAGAAGTCGTGAATGAAGAATAGTGTACTTGTCATCGGTGCTGGATTGGCTGGCTCAGAAGCAGCTTATCAGCTTATCAAGCGGGGAATTCCCGTGGAACTTGCAGAAATGCGTCCTGTAAAGTCATCACCAGCGCATCATACAGATTTATTTGCAGAATTAGTATGCAGCAATTCACTGCGGGCGGCAAATGTAGAAAACGCAGTCGGACTTTTAAAAGAAGAAATGCGCCGTTTGGGTTCGCTGATTATGGATGCGGCCGATACCCATCGAGTACCGGCCGGCGGTGCGCTGGCTGTAGACCGTGTTCCGTTCAGTCAATACATTACGGATGCCCTTCGTCGGCATCCGTTGGTCACCATCCGGCATGAAGAAATAACAACACTGCCGGATGACCAAATTTGTATTATCGCGACAGGCCCGCTGACTAGTGATGCCTTGGCGGAAACAATACAAACGATGACAGGTGCCGATTATTTCCATTTTCATGATGCAGCAGCACCGATTGTTACTATCGAATCATTGGATATGACGAAAGTGTACCGGGCTGCCCGCTATGGAAAAGGCGGTGCTGACTATCTCAACTGCCCCTTTACTAAAGATGAATACGAAGCTTTTTGGCAGGCACTGACGACGGCAGAATGTGCGGAGCTCCATGAATTTGAAAAAAATGACAACGTGTTTGAAGGATGCATGCCTATTGAAATTATGGCATCCCGCGGCATCGACACGATGCGCTTTGGCCCCATGAAGCCGGTGGGTTTAGAACTTCCCAATACAGGAGAACTCCCGTATGCTGTCGTACAGCTCCGCCAAGACAACGGCAATGCGACGCTCTATAATATAGTCGGGTTTCAGACGCATTTGAAATTTGGCGAACAAAAACGGGTCTTTTCGATGATACCGGGGCTGGAACATGCCGAATTTATACGATATGGTGTCATGCACCGCAATTCGTATATCAATTCTCCTATGTTGCTGGAACCGACACTGCAGTACCGCCGCAATCCCAATGTCTTTTTTGCCGGCCAGCTGACTGGCGTAGAAGGATATTTGGAATCAGCAGCTATGGGATTGCTGGCAGGCTTAAATGCGGCGCGTATGCTGCAGGGACAGGAATGCCTGACCTTTTCCAAACGAACTGCCATGGGAGGCTTAAGCCAATATATTTCCAGCGGTCCGAATGACAATTTCCAGCCCATGAATATCAACTTTGGCATCATGGAACCCTTAGGAATCAAAAAACGCATGAAAAAGAAAGAAAAAAATGCCTTGTTGGCAAAACGTGCGTTGGAAGAAATTGATGAAATGAAGGAGAAGATATAGTATGTCTGAATTAATGTCTACAGAATTTCATGCAACGACCATTGTTGCAGTACAAAAAGACGGCAAGACCGCGATTGCCGGTGATGGCCAAGTTACCATGGGCAATGCCGTAATTATGAAGGCGACAGCACAAAAAGTCCGCCGGTTGTATCACGGCAAAATCGTTAGCGGCTTTGCCGGCTCTGTAGCAGATGCGTTTACGTTGTTTGACCATTTTGAAGAAAAGCTCAATGAATATAACGGCAATCTCGTTCGTAGTGCTGTCGAATTAGCAAAAGATTGGCGTTCTGATAAAATATTGCACAAACTGGAAGCATTGCTTTTGGTAGCAGACAGCCAGCGTATTTTGCTGATTTCCGGCAACGGTGAAGTAATCGAACCGGATGATGGCATTTCGGCTATTGGTTCCGGCGGCAATTATGCCTTAGCTTCTGGCCGAGCCCTGCTGCAGAATACAGATTTGTCTGCTCGTGAAATTGCTGAAAAATCACTACATATCGCAGCTGATATCTGCGTATATACCAACCACAATGTTATCGTAGAAGAAATCTAATAAAGGAAACTGAGGAGAAGAAATGAACGAAGCAGAATTAACACCAAAACAGATTGTAGCTGAATTGAATAAATATATTGTAGGACAAACAGAAGCCAAAAAATCTGTAGCCATTGCCCTGCGCAACCGCTGGAGACGCAAGCATTTGAGTGAAGATATGCAGGATGAAATTATTCCTAAAAACATTTTGCTCATCGGCCCTACGGGCGTAGGTAAAACAGAAATTGCCCGCCGTTTAGCTAAATTGGTCGGCGCACCGTTTATTAAAGTAGAAGCGACAAAATACACGGAAGTTGGTTATGTCGGCCGTGACGTCGAACAGATTATTCGCGACTTGGTGGCTAACGCTATCCGCATGGTTCAGGAACAGGAAAGTCAGCGATTTGAAGAAAAAGCCGAAGAAGAAGCAAACAAACGGATTTTGCAGGTATTCTGGCCGAAAAAAACGATAAAAGAAAAAGTGGTCAATCCAATGGAAGCCTTTTTCTCTAGTGATGATGACGATGATGAAGAACAACAGAAAGAACAGCCTGCGCAGCTTGAAGAAGGCAAATCCGACCGTCGGCAGAAAATGTTTGAAGATATTTGCGCCCATAAGATGGATGAACGGGAAATTGAAGTAGAAGTTACAGAACAGGAACGAGCTATTCAAGGCATCCTGACAGGTAACTCTACAGAAGAATTGACCAATAATTTCCAGGAAATGCTGGGCAGTATTATGCCGAAAAAGAAAAAGAAAAAGAAAATGACCGTAGCCAAAGCACGGGAAATTTTTAAAGAAGAAGAATTGGAAAAATGCTTAGATATGGATGTTATTGTTGATAAAGCTATCGAAGCGACGGAACAAGCCGGCATTGTATTTATTGATGAATTTGATAAGATTGCCGAAAAAGGCCGCGGCGGTGGTCCAGACGTATCTCGTGAAGGCGTGCAGCGGGATATTTTGCCGATTGTCGAAGGCGCAACGGTCAATACCAAATACGGCCCGGTCAAAACAGACCACATTTTGTTCATTGCTGCCGGTGCGTTTCACGTATCCAAACCGAGCGATTTGATTCCTGAATTGCAAGGCCGTTTCCCGATTCGTGTAGAATTGCAGTCATTGACGGTGGAAGATTTCCGCAAGATTTTGACGGAACCGAATCAGTCCTTGGTCAAACAGTATACGTCCTTATTGGCAACAGATGGTGTGACACTTAACTTTACGGATGACGGTATTGATGCCATTGCCGAATATGCACACCGTGTTAATTTAGAAACAGAAAATATTGGTGCTCGTCGTTTGCATACGATTTTAGAAAAAATCTTGGAAGATGTCGCCTATGAAGCACCAGATATTGACAAAAAGCAGATTGATGTCAATAAAGAATTTGTGTTCAGCAAATTGGATGACGTAGTTCAGAATGTAGATTTAAGCCACTATATTTTATAAGGAAGATATATGAGACCGTATACGAAATTATATGTAACCCGCAAAGGGGAATTGGCCGCTAAAAGCGGTCATCCCTGGGTATTTGGAGAAGAAGTAACCCGCGTTGACGGAGAATATAAAACCGGAGATATTGTCGATGTCTACAGTGCCAAAGATCGGTATTTAGGAACGGGTTTTGCTAATGACATTTCTAAAATCCGCGTACGTATTTTGTCAGATAATGCCAATGACCGTTTTGATGAAGCCTTTTGGCAGCGTCGTGTCAAATACGCATTGGATTATCGGCGTACTGTTATGGGACCGAAGGATTTTTCTTGCTGCCGTCTTATTTTTGGCGATGCGGATCAAATGCCGGGACTGACTGTAGACCGCTACAATGATGTCCTTGTTGCACAGACGCTGTGCTACGGCATGGATCAAGTCAAACCGATTATTTTTAAAGCCCTGGTTGATGAATTAAAGACCATGGGTGTATCGATTCGTGGTATTTATGAACGAAACGATGTCAAAGTTCGGGAACTGGACGGCATGGAACAGTACAAAGGTTGGTATGAAGCAGCATTTCTGCCTGCACCGGGAAGCGTCATAACAACGATTGATGAAAATGGTATTTTGTATGATGTCGATGTAGAAAATGGACAAAAAACGGGATTTTTCCTAGATCAAAAATACAATCGACTGGCTGTTGGCAAGATTGCCGCAGGACGGCATGTATTGGATTGCTTTACCCATACAGGAGCTTTTGCTCTAAATGCGGCAAAAGGGGGGGCAGCATCTGTTGTTGCTGTTGATATTTCACAGGAAGCTGTCGATATGACCAATGAAAATATTCAACGCAATGGTCTATCTCATATTGTAACAGCGAAACAGGCGAATGTATTTGATTTGCTGACGGAGCTGGCAGAAACTAAAAATCACAACTATGATTTTATTATTTTGGATCCGCCGGCATTTACTAAGTCAGGCCGTACAGTACATAATGCTATGCGCGGTTATAAAGAAATCAATCTGAAAGCTATGAAGCTGCTGCCGCGCGGCGGTTATTTGGCAACATGTTCGTGCTCGCATTTTATGCGGGATGATTTGTTCCGCCGTATGCTGCGGGAAGCAGCCAAAGATGCCGGCGTGCATTTGCGGCAGATTGAAGGACGACAGCAATCGCCGGATCATCCCATATTGTGGAATGTACCAGAAACGGATTATTTAAAATTTTATCTGTTTCAAGTGGTTTAAGCATAGGGATTACAAAAAAAATATGCTATAATAGCACTAATCATAAAGATAGTTCTACAAGCTAAAAGGGGGAGACGGTATCATGAAGTTTAGAAGTACCCGTTCAAATGAGTGTGTTTCACCATCCTATGCATTACTGCATGGATTAGCCCAAGACGGCGGTTTATACGTACCGGAAACATTTCCGGAAAACGTATTGCAGTATAAAGACTTAGCAGGTAAATCGTATCAGGAGATTGCTGCTGTTGTTTTATCGTATTTTTTCACCAATTTTACGGATGAAGAACGAAAGAGCATGATTGCCGCAGCCTACAACGAAGAAACGTTTCGTGATGAACGGATCGTTCCGCTGTATTCCTTAGATGCTGACGTCAGCGTAGCCGAATTATTTCATGGACGGACATTAGCATTTAAAGATTTAGCCTTATCCTTATTTCCGTATCTGTTGACAGCAGCGAAAAAACAAGAACAAGAAAAACGGGATATTCTTATTTTGACAGCCACAAGCGGCGACACGGGGAAAGCTGCTTTAGAAGGGTTCAAGGATGTAGAAGGTACCAATATTATGGTATTTTATCCTAGTGAAGGGGTTAGCCCAATGCAAAAGCAGCAAATGCAGAAGCAGGAAGGCGAAAATGTCAACGTATCGGCTATTTATGGTAACTTTGATGATGCCCAAAGCTTCCTCAAACGCGTATTTACCAACGAAGAAGTCAACACCTATGCCAATGACAAAGGCGTTTTATTCTCTAGTGCCAACTCGATTAATATCGGTCGTTTATTTCCGCAGGTAGCGTACTATGTATCGACGTATGTATCGTTAGTTGATAATGGCGCGATTGCTGAAGGTGAACGATTTGACGTTGTTGTGCCGACGGGTAACTTTGGCAACATCCTAGCAGGCTATTTTGCCAAGAAAATGGGTGTGCCGATTGGCAAACTGATTTGTGCATCCAATAAAAACAATGTATTAGCTGATTTCTTTTCAACGGGCGTATATAATATGAATCGTGATTTTTATACAACAGACAGCCCGTCCATGGATATTCTCTTGTCCAGCAATTTTGAACGATTCTTGTTTTACGTAGCCGGTCAAGATGCCGAAAAAGTAGCCAAATGGGAAAACGAACTGCTGGATACAGGCCGCATGGCTGTGTCACCACAAGAATTGGCTGCCCTTTCTGAAGAATTTGAAGGCGGCTGGATTGATGATGAGGAAACAGAAGCTGTTATCAATCACGTGTATAATGATTTTGGCTATGTACTGGATCCGCATACGGCAGTAGCCTATGGCGTGTTTATGAATCGACATAGACAAGGATTGGATGCCGGCCGTCATACTGTGATTATGGCAACGGCTCATCCGTATAAATTCCCACCGGTTATTTGCAAATCCTTGGCGTTGCAGCCACAGGACGATCCCTTCGATATGTTGCTGGAAATTGGCAGTGTAACGGGTATAGCTCTTCCCAAACCGCTGGCAGAACTGCGCAATAAACCGGTACGGTTTAGCCAGGCTATTGAAAAAGAACAAATGAAACAAGCTGTTTTGTCTTTTGTGGACGAAATTAGCAATAAAAGTAATAAAATGTGAAAGCAGGCATAAAACATGAGTAAAGGCGTTGTGTATATGATTTTTTCGGCATTGGCGTTTAGTATACAAAACGTCATTGTCAAAGAATTATCGTATACGATGGGAACAGGAGAAATTGGGTTTTTCCGTGGATTTTTAAGTGCTTTATTGATATTGGGATTGATGAAAGTACAGCATATTCACTTTTCTCATTGTGACCGTGGCGCATTGTGGTTTCGAGGTATTGCCGGCGGCATTGGGATGATATGTATTTTTTATGCACTACGTGGCATGCCGTTGGCAGATGTATCTATCTTATCCCAATTGTCAGCATTTTTTGTTATGTTATTTGCCGCATTGTTTCTAAAAGAAGTCCTGCCAAAAGGAGCAGGGCTTCCTTTAGTTATTATTGTAGTTGGAGCATGTCTGGTTGTACGACCTTGGAACTTTGCGTCATTTAATGTGTATTCTTTATTTGTCTTAGCCCAGTCTGTTTGTGCAGCAGCAGCATATACGACGATTAGTAAATTAACAGGTTCAGGGAAACATCATCAGTATGAAATTGTCTTTTACTTTCTGTTCTGCGCAGCCGTTACTAGTGCCGTATTGATGGGATTTGATTTTCAGATGCCGAATATACGGGAATGGGGATTGTATATTGCCTTGGGGATTATTACTGTCATTGCCCAAATTTGGATGACAGAAGCTTATGCCAATGCCAATCCTGTTGTGGTTAGTTTTGTAGCATATATTGCTGTATTTTATAATGCCCTATGGGGATTTCTTATTTTTGATGAAACATTGACTCTGATGACCATCTGTGGCGGGATAGGTATTGTAGGCGGTTCTATGTATTTGACCAAGTTAAAACACGACGCCATTGCTGTCAAATCATCTGTATCGATTCGCAAAGCGAAGGAAGATAAATAATGAAAAAAAACACTATATCTGAAACGCATATCAAAATACTCTTTTTTATTTTCCTTGTCGTCGTGCTAGGCGGCATTCATATTATGCTGCCTGATTTTTATCAAACCGTTTGGCATTTATCTATTAGCGGCAATATGGACGGCACGATTGACTATTTGCGGTCATTTGGCGTGTGGGCTATGGTTGTCAGCATGATTATTGACATTGTTATTAACATTGTCGGTTTTTTGCCGTCCATTTTTATTTCTACTGCCAATGGTGTTTTATTTGGTATTGGTACGGGGACGGTCGTATCCTGGCTGGCTGAAACGATAGGCGTTATTATTAGTTTCTTTTTCATGCGGACACTGTTTCGAAACAAAGCAAAGCAGGTCATTGAAAAGAGCCGCATGCTTAGTAAATTGGATGAATACAGTACGCTCAAAGCGATGATTATCGCGCGTGCTGTGCCATATTCACCTAACGGCTTGGTGACGGCATTAGGAGCACTCAGCCATATCAGTTATCGAGATTATGCGATAGGTTGTTTGATTGGCAAACTGCCGTCTGTGGCGATTGAAGTTATTGTCGGGCACGATGTGGTGATGATGGAAGAACATTCCCTGCGGTTGACCATCCTAGTTGTTTTGGTATCTGTTGTCTACGGCGGCTTGTGGTATTGGAATCGGCGCCGCAATGCCAAAAAAGTGCTGATGCAAATGAAAAAGGATATGAAGGATGAAAAAGGACGATCGTAATTATAGGATACAGATACCTCTGGATATGGGATGATTCCCGTGTTTGGAGGTGTTTTTTTGGCTTTTATAGGAAAAGGAGAAGATATGGTACGAAGCATGACTTCTGGCAGTCCGATTCGATTGATTTTATCGTTTACGGTACCGCTTTTAATTGGCAATGTATTTCAACAATTTTACAATATTGCCGACATTATTATTGTTGGCCGCATTATCGGTGTGCATGCGCTGGCGGCTGTAGGCGCGGCCGGGCCGTTGTTCATGGCATTAATCGGCCTGACAATTGGGCTGTCTTCTGGTTTTTCAGTCATTACGGGGCAGCGGTTTGGTGCCGGCGACGAAGCGGGCGTGCGCCATTCTGTAGCCATGTCGACGATGCTGGCTGTCGGTATTACCGTGGTGTTGACAGTTGCTGCGGTCATTCTTATGCCGCAAATCATGATTTTAATGAATATTTCCGACGAATTGTACAATGACTCATATCAGTATATTATCATTATTGCCTACGGCATCATTGCCATGATGATGTACAATCTGCTGTCAGCTATTTGCCGTGCCTTAGGCGATAGCCGGACACCGTTATATTTTTTGATGGTGTCTTCCGTGCTCAATGTCGGTTTGGCACTGTTGTTTATTCAGCAATTTGGCTGGGGTGTTCCCGGCTCAGCGATTGCCTTGGTTATTGCGCAGGGCATTTCGGCTGTATTATGCTTTTGTTATATGCTTAAACGGTTTCCCCTGCTGCGTCTGACGCGCCGTGACTGGGGCTGGGACAGAGAGTTTGCTTGGAAACATTTGCGTTTAGGTCTGCCGATGGCGGCACAGTTTACGATTATTTCGCTGGGAATTTTGGCGATTCAGTCGATTTGTAATACCTTTGGCCCGGAAACGATTGCTGGTTTTGTTTCGGCGACGCGGATTGAACAGCTGGCGCTGCAGCCTATGGTTTCGTTTGGTATTGCGATGGCTGTATATTCAGCGCAAAATTTTGGTGCGCGCAAGTATGAACGGATTCGAGCAGGTGTACGCCAATGTTCGCTTGTTTCGTTTGGCTTTTGCATGCTGGCTATTTTTGCTATGCTGTTTTATGGTCGGGAATTAATTTCTGTTTTTACGAGCGAACCAGATGAACTGCTTCTCGACCAGGCCTCCTTGTATTTGCGTACTTCCGTGCCTTTTTATCTTTTTTTGGGACAAATTTTTGTATACCGCAATGCTTTGCAGGGAATGGGGATTTCCAGCGTTCCTTTAATCAGCAGCATTATTGAACTCGTTCTGCGCGGCGTAGCGGCCTTTGTATTGGCAGGCATGTGGGGCTTTTTTGGTATTTGTTGTGCAAGTCCAATTTGCTGGGTAGCTGCCTGCTTGTTTACGACGGGCAGTTACTTCTACGTGCGTCATACGATGAAACGGGCAGGGCAGTAAAAGATTTGTCAGGCATAGGCAATGCATGGTACAATAGCGTTGTTGTGATTGCGTTCGTTTGTTTGCGTAGGAGGAATTATGGCACAGCCTATTGATATATTAAAACAATATTTTGGCTACAATGCGTTTCGACCTGGTCAGGAAGAAGTTATTCAGACCTTGCTGCAGGGACAGGACTGTTTGGCTGTTATGCCGACTGGTGCAGGTAAATCTATTTGCTTTCAGATTCCGGCACTGCTGCTGCCGGGTATTACGATTATCATATCCCCGCTTATTTCGCTGATGAAAGATCAGGTTGATGCCTTGATTACCCAGCAGATTCCGGCCACATATATAAACAGCCAGTGTACGTTTGAAGAAGCGAAACAGCGTTTTGCCGCGATTCGTGCCGGTCGTGTCAAACTGGTATATGTATCGCCGGAACGGCTGCAAAATGAATTTTTTGCGTCGTTTATGCAGACTATGCCCATAGCTATGCTGATTATTGATGAAGCTCATTGCGTATCGCAGTGGGGACATGATTTTCGTCCTAGTTATTGTGCTGTCAAAGACTGGCTGCAAAACCTGCCGCGTCGTCCGATTGTTGGCGCATTTACTGCTACGGCGACGGAAAAAGTAAAGCAGGATATGCTGGCACTGTTGGGATTAGAAAATGAACGCATTTTTATTGGTGGTTTTGACCGGCCTAATTTATATTTTCGCGTTGTTGCCAACACCGATAAACTGCATTTTGTCTTAGGTTATATTCAAAAACACCGCGGCGAAAGCGGCATTATCTATGCGGCAACGCGGAAGGAAGTAGACCGTGTATATACGGAACTGCACAGTCGGGGAATGCGTGTCGGACGCTATCACGCCGGTATGAGCGACGGCCAGCGGCAAAAAGCACAGGATGATTTTACCTATGATAATACGGACATTATGGTAGCGACTAATGCCTTTGGTATGGGTATTGATAAAAGCAATGTTCGCTTTGTCATTCACTATCAGATGCCGAAAAATTTGGAAAGCTACTATCAAGAAGCCGGCCGTGCCGGACGTGATGGTGCACAGGGTGAATGTATTTTGTTGTTTAATCGACAGGATATTATGATTCAAAAATATTTGATTGAAATATCTGTCCACAATCCACAACAGCAGAAAAAAGAACTGCAGATGTTAAGCCGCATGGTGGGCTACTGCGAAAGCCGCCAGTGTCTGCGGCATTATATTTTAACTTATTTTGGCGAACAGCCTGCATGGCAGCGTTGTGAAAACTGCGGCAACTGTGATCAGGAAGTAGTCGAAGAAGACCGCACGCCGGCTGTACGCAATATCTGTCAGTGCGTTGATGAACTGAAAGGGCGGTTTGGCTTGACGATGATTTGTGATATTTTAAAAGGCAGCCAAAACGCGAAAGTTAAGCGGTACGGCTTTCAGCGCAATGCCTCTTTTAGCCTGTTGGGAGATTTTTCCGGCAGTGAAATTCGGGATATGCTGCGTCAGGCGATTGATGACGGCTTTTTGCAGCAATCCGAAGGACAGTATCCCGTGGTCAGCCTGACAGCGGCGGGCCGTGATGTATTAGCAGGAAACAGACAGGTTGTACAAGAACGGGTTGTTGCGCCGGCAGAACCAGAAGCTGCGCTGTCTAATCTGAAACGCAGTAAGCGCAGAGGCCCTGTCGATGAAGAAGCACTGCGTCCTTTGTTTGATGCCCTGCGAGCTGCACGTTACGAATTGGCAAAGAAAGAACATATTCCGCCTTTTGTTATTTTTTCTGATGCGACATTGTGGGAAATGGCTGCGCATCAGCCGCAGACCTTGGAAGATATGGCAGCTATCAAAGGTGTCGGCGAGTTTAAGTTAAATAAATATGGCAAACGATTTATCGATATCATCACGAAGACAATAGAAAGGCAGAGGTGATTTTCATGAGTAAAGCAGATACGCAGTATTTGGATATAGTAGAAAATATTTTAAAAAATGGCTATTATGCCAACAACCGAACAGGAATTCCTACGTATAAACTGCCCCATCAAATCATGCAGTTTGACTTAGCCAAAGAATTCCCGATTCTGACGACGAAATTTGTAGCTTTCAAAACAGCCGTTAAGGAAATTTTATGGATTTGGCAGCTGCAAAGCAACGATGTACGGGAATTGCAGAAAATGAACTGCCATGTCTGGGACGAATGGATGCGGGAAGACGGTACGATTGGCAAGGCTTATGGCTATCAAATCCGCAAATACAAACAGGTAGATACGCTGCTGCGCACGCTTAAAGAAGACCCGCAAAACCGTCGTATGATTGTTTCTTTGTGGAACATCGAAGATTTGCCGGATATGGCCCTGCAGCCGTGCGCTTACCAGACATTGTGGGACGTAACAGACGGACGGCTGAATTGCATGCTCATTCAGCGGAGCGGTGATATGGGATTGGGCGTGCCTTTCAACATGACGCAATATGCCGTTTTGATTCATTTGATTGCTCAAGCGGCCGGGCTGAAGCCAGGATTGTTTACGCATGTCATTAACAATGCCCATGTCTATGCCAATCATGTAGAAATACTGAAAACGCAGCTGTCACGCCGCAGTCAGGCACTGCCGGCCCCTAAACTTCTTCTTAATCCAGATATTACCAATTTCTATGATTTTACAATTGATGATATTCAATTAGACAATTACCAACACTTGGGAAAATTGGCGATGGAGGTGGCTGTATAATGCTTCACATGATAGCGGCAGTAGCCAAAGACGGCGGCATAGGCAAAGATAACCAGTTGTTGTGCCATATTTCAGGGGACTTGAAGCGGTTTAAAGCCCTTACGATGGGACACGCTATCATCATGGGTCGCAAAACCTTTGAAAGTTTGCCGGGACTGCTTCCCGGTCGGCAGCATATCGTCTTGACAAGCCAGCCGGAGTATGAAAAGAAACATCCGGGAATTACCGTATATCATAGCATCGATGAAATATGCGCAAAGCTTGCTGACGGGCAGGATTATTTTATCATCGGCGGCGCGTCCTTATATACGGCGTTTATGGATAAAGCCGATAGGATGTATTTGACGGAAATCGATGCCTCTTTTCCGGCTGACACCTATTTTCCACCTATCCGGCACGAAGATTGGCATATAACGGAACGGGAAAAACATGCCGCAGATGAACATAATAAATATGCATATGAATTTGTTTGTTATGTAAAAAATGTAAGTAAGTAAGGCTGTTTTAGTACATCAACCTTATATAAATTCGGTTGACATTGCTTATCGATTATGGTACACTAACACAAGAGCTAGAAGATAGCTGGAATTGTTTTTTTAGGAGGATTTTGTTATGCACGGTAAAGTAAAATGGTTTAGCGCAGAAAAAGGTTATGGCTTTATTGAAAGAGAAGATGGCGGCGATGTATTTGTACATTTTTCAGCTATCCAGGAAGATGGTTTCAAATCCTTGACTGAAGGTCAGGAAGTTGAATTCGACATCGTTGATGGTGCTCGTGGACCGCAGGCTGCTAACGTAGTCAAAGCGTAAGCAATATAGATCGACCTTTTAAACCGGTAACAGTTGTTGCCGGTTTTTTTGTACGCATAAAATTAAAATATGATACAATAGACCTGTACAATTACTAGATGAAGTTTATAAAGGAGAAGGTCATGAAAGCGAAGCGCGAGATCATAAAACGCAGAATCGAAGCTGCACAGGAACAGATTCCTGCTGATTTGGTTATCAAGAACTGTCATATTGTCAATGTCTATACGCAAACGATAACAGAAGGCGATATTGCCGTGATAGATGGATATATTGCCGCTGTCGGCGGCTCCTATGAAGGACGTACCGTATGGGACGGCAAAGGGGCGTATGCTGCGCCGGGTCTGATTGAAAGCCATATCCATATTGAATCATCTTACGTCAGTCCAGAAGAATTCGGCCGCTTGTTGGTTCCTTTAGGCACGACGACGGCAATTGCCGATCCGCATGAAATTGTCAATGTCTGCGGCTTGGACGGCTTGTCCTACATGCTGGAAGCGGCGAAGCAGACAGCTATGGATATTCGGTACATGGTACCGTCTTGTGTTCCGGCGACTGATTTTGACCACAGCGGCGCTGTCCTGCATGCACCGGAGCTGCAGGCACCGCTTCACAGTCTGGATACATTTGGCCTGGGAGAACTGATGAATTATCCCGGCGTGCTGGCTGCAGATGATGACATTATAGAAAAAATCATAGCCGCACAGGAAGTCCATAAAGTAATTGACGGTCATAGTCCGGGACTGCATGGCGATGGGTTACAGGCTTATATTGGTGCCGGTATTGCGACGGATCATGAATGTGCAGATGTAGAAGATGTCAATGAACGCATTGCTGCCGGTATGTATGTCATGCTGCGCAACGGTTCAGCATGTCAGGATTTGCCGCGTTTGGTACAGGCTGTTACTCCGGCAACTCTCAGACGATTTCTGCTTTGTTCGGATGATTTACATCCCCATACCATCATGGCTAAGGGACATTTAAATGAACATTTGCGCCTTTGCGTACAGCATGGCATCTCAGCGGCCGCGGCGATTACAATGGCAACATTGAATCCAGCCGAATGCTATCACTTGACGGACAGAGGGGCGCTGGCACCAGGAAAACGGGCTGACATTGTTTTATTTCAAGACTTGCAGGATTTTAAAGCACAGGCTGTATGGATTGCCGGGCAGCTGGCAGGAAAAGATGGTACGTATATGCTGCCGTTTACGCGCAGTGATTACAGCCGTGTCAGCAGTACGGTTCATATGCGTGATTTTTCCAAAGAAAAACTGTGCATGCATCTTAAAAGCACACATGTGCATACCATTGATATCATGCCGGGCAGTGTTGTAACGAAAAAAGGCGTGGCAGATATTCAGCTGGATGCGCAAGGTGATTTCGTATACAATTCCGAGAATGATATTGTTAAAGTGGCTGTCATCGAACGGCACCATGGAACAGGCCATATAGGTCTGGGACTCCTTCGCGGCTATGGTTTGCAAAAAGGAGCTGTTGCCGTATCGATTGCTCATGATTCACACAATATTATCACAGCCGGCACGAATACGGCTGATATGGCTGCCGCCGTAACTGAATTGGAAAAGCAAAAAGGCGGCATGGTATTGGTGTTGGATGGCCGTGTCTTGGCATCAATTCCCTTGCCGATTGCCGGCTTGATGAGTGACCAAAGCGGTGCTTGGGTCGATGCACAAATGACAGCCTTATACCGGATAGGCCATCATAAGCTGGGGATACATGACCAAGTAGACGTCATCATGACGCTGTGTTTCATGTCACTTCCGGTCATTCCCGCTATCAAGCTTATGGATACAGGCCTGTTTGACGTAGAATCCTTTTCGTTTATTTCGATAGAAGCAGACTAGGTGACTGAAGATGTCTATACCCGTATACCGATTATATAATGAAAGAAACAACCCGTATAAACTGGAACTGCGGGCCGGCAGAAACGGTTTATATAAAGAAGTAGCTTGGGTTCATATCATGGAAGATACTGATTATGCATCTTTTTTATCTAAAAACGAACTGATTTTTACGACCGGCATGGGCAAAGGCGACAATAACCACTGGCTGCAGGAATTTATTGCCGCTTTAATTGCCATTGGCTCTACCGGTGTTGTACTTAATATTGGTAAATATATTACCGAAGATGATATTACCGAAGACGTAATAGCCCTGTGCAACGAATACCAATTTCCGCTCTTTACGATGCCTTGGAATATTCGGCTGTCTGATATTACGCAGGATTTTTTGTATTCTATTTTTTTGACAAAGCAAAAAGAATATGAAATCGTTAGTGCCTGCAAACAAATCTTTTTTGATCAGCATCCTTGGGAAGCAATCAATCGCCTCAAACTGCATGGATTCACAGAACGGGGAAAATATCAGGTTATGGTTCTGCATTTTCAAGAAGAACAGTCTGTAGACCAGCTGGAAACTTTGCTAACATCATATAAATTTATTTTAAACGAGCAGGGAGCGAAGTATACTGCATTTCCCTTAAAAAAATTGATTATCCTGATGATGAAAGTCGAAGACCCAAAAGAAGCGGCACAAATGATGCAGGAGTTATATATGCAGCTGCATGAAAAGGAAGCTGTAAAACCGGTCATCGGCAGCAGTATGGTCGTATCTTCGCTGTACGAATTAGCAATTGCCTATGAACAGGCTGTATGCGCTGTTACGTGGGCGTGCGTTCACCGTAAGCACTGTCAGTATTTTGGCGCGCTGGGCGTCTATGCACTGTTGTTTTCGCAACGCAATGACTTGGCTATGCGCGAACTTCACGATAAGGCACTGGGACCAGTGCTGCAGTATGATGCCGCACATAAACGAGATTTGTTTCATACGCTGGAATCATATATTGCGCATAACGGCAGTATTCAGGCTGTCGCGCAAGAAACCTATGCCCACCGCAATACCGTAGCATATCGGATTCAAAAAATAGAAACACTACTCCAATGTGATTTAAACGCAGAAGATACGCGTTTTACGTATTATCTGGCTTGTCACATTCACCATTATTTTCAAATTATGAAAGATAAAAATGACATTTTGTAATTAAAAACGCCTTTTTATTGTGCATTGCGCACAAAAACATAAAAAAATATTGGTTTTTCAACTCATTGAGCCTTTTGCATTATGTGTATATAATGGACACATAATGCAAAAGGCTGTTTTTTTTATAATGCTTAACGAAAATGTTTGATATTTTTTAAAAATATTTCGGTTTGCGTAATAAATATAAAAATATAATAAATTAGATAGATAGAGGAGATGGTTTAGAAAAGAGATATACTACATGCAGGATTCCTTGTATATGGGAGAGCAGGGAAAAAGAAAAAATGGTCATAACGAGAAGAAAGGAGGCGGATTGGGTTGGCTCATTCGCAAACGCAAGAAAGAGATTTTAATGTATTTCTAAATAGGTTGACAGTGTATTGTGGCAGTACGAATTTTTTGGACGGTTATATTTTAGCAGCCATTGGCCCGGCATTAGTTCATCTAGGACCGATCTTAAATTTAAATTCGTTTTGGACGGGAGCCATTGGGGCTGGTTCGTTAATAGGGATTTTAGTAGGAGGGCCAATTTTTGGTTACATATCAGATAAGGTAGGACGTAAACTGCCGTTTATCGTGATTCCGATTGCCATGGCAGTATTATCTATTCTCTCCATGTTTGTTACGAGTGCTGAGCAGTTGTTTGTTGTACGATTCCTTTTAGGACTGGTTATTGGTTCTGATTATCCAAGTGTTACTTCGTATTTGGCAGAATATTCTCCGGCCCACCGACGCGGCTTTATGATTGGCTGCTTGATGATTATGTGGATTTGCGGCATGACGATGGGGGAAGTAGTCGGCTATATCGTATATGATTCAGCATACAATTGGCAGATTTTATTAGGCATTACAGCCATACCGGCGATCATTCTGGTGTACTTGAGACGTAACTGTCCGGAATCTCCGCGCTGGCTTATGAATAAAGGACGCATAGAAGAAGCAACGGCCATTATGAAAGACGTATACGGCCCAGATGCTGATGTATCTTCTTTGGAAGAAACAGCGGTCAAAACGTCGTATACAGAATTGTTTACGCCAAGATACTTAAAGCGTATTTTTTTCGCCGGCATCTTTTGGGCTACGCAAGTATTGCCGATGTTTGCTATTTACATCTTTGGACCTTCCTTGCTAAAAGCCATTAAATTGAGTGAAGGAAAAGACCTGCTTCTTGGCAACTCGGTTATCGGTTTGATTTTTGTTGTTGGTGTCGTGTTAGGCACGCTGATTATTGAAAAATTCGGTCGCCGTCCACTGATTATTTGGAGTTTTGTCGGCATGGCTATTGGGCTGCTGGTCTTCGGTATTGTTGAAGAACCGCCATTCTGGCTTATCGTAACAGGCTTTACTGTCTATGCACTGGCATCCGGTCCGCCTAATGTTTTGGACTGGGTATATCCAAACGAATTGTTCCCAACGGAAATTCGTGCTGCCGGCGTAGGCATGGCGACTTGTATTAGCCGCTTTGGTCCGATTTTAGGTACCTTTGGCTTGCCGTATTATTTAGAAATGTTTGGTATTCAAATGACGATGCTTACAATGGTTGGCATTATTGTCTTTGGCTTGGTTGTCTGCATCCTGATGGCTCCGGAAACACGGGGACTGAACTTGGCAGAAGCCAGCGGTGCCGTACCGATTGGCACAGAAGAAAAACGAAAAGCAGAAGAAGTGTAGATAGTACAGAATATGTTGTTGATTCATAGTGAATAGAACATTTTGCAATAAAAATAATTACCCTAAGATGCTTTTTACTGATTCTGTTCACTTTTCATTATATTACTATTTAATTATTTAACAGAAAGTAGGTTGATGACATGTTAACAAATGAATTGCCAAAAATTATAACAAGTACTGTACCGGGCCCGAAAGCGGCAGAAATTATTAAAGAACGTGAAATCAATACACCTGATGCCATTCACTGCGGCTATCCTGTTGTTATGGATGAAGCCCAAGGTGCGATCATTAAAGACGTAGACGGCAACTTATTCCTCGACTGGATTGGCGGCGTTGGCGTATTGAATGTAGGTCATTCGCATCCGGAAGTAGTCGCAGCCGTGAAAGCACAGGCAGATAAGTATATGCACGGCATGTTCAATGTTGTTACTCATGAAGGGTATGTAAAATTAGCTGCCGAACTGAACAAACGCGTTCCCGTTCGTGGTGAACAAAAACAGACGATGTTTGTTAACAGCGGTGCTGAAGCAGACGAAAATGCTGTTAAAATTGCTAAAGCCTATACAAAACGCCCGAATATCGTCGTATTTTCCGGCGCATTCCACGGCCGTACAGTGATGACCATGGCTATGACAGCTAAAAAAGCGTATGCCAAAGGCATGGGCCCATTCCCTGATGGCGTATATCGTGCCAAATATCCGTACATCTACCGCCGCCCGGAAGGCATGTCGGAACAGGAATATTTAGATGAATGCATCCAAAGCTTATATGAAGTATTTGATGAAGCATCGCCAGCTCAATATGTAGCAGCTGTTGTTTTGGAACCGTTACAGGGTGAAGGTGGTTTTATTCCAGCTCCTATTGAATGGGTGAAAAAGCTTCGTGAAATTTGTGATGAAAACGGCATTCTCATGATTGCTGATGAAGTACAGTCCGGCTTCGGCAGAACAGGCCGTCTCTTTGCTTCCCAGTATTGGCAGGAAGCTGGCGTAGAACCAGATATTATTTCTTCTGCTAAATCTATTGCTGGCGGCGTACCTCTCAGCATGGTTTGCGCTCGCAAAGAAATTTATGATGCTGTTCCGCGCGGTACTATTGGCGGCACCTTTGGCGGCAATGCATTAGCTTGTGCCGCTGGCTTGAAAGTATTGGAATTGATGGATCGCGATCACTTGCCGGAACGTTCGTTAGAACTTGGTAAAAAATATGTAGATACGGTGAAGTCTTGGCAGGCTAAATATCCGGTTATCGGTGATGTACGCGGTCTTGGCGGTATGGTCGGCGTGGAATTTATCGACCCGGAAACAAAAGCCCCGAATCCGGAACTTGTTACCAAACTAGTACAAGATACAGCAAAACATGGCTTGTTAGTAGAAAATGCAGGCTCTCATGGCCAGGTTATCCGTTTCTTGGCACCGCTCGTTATGACAGATGAACAACTCGATGCAGGTCTTGCTATCTTTGAAGCATCTATTCGTCGGGTATTGGGCTTGGAATAGTCAACCGTTCTTGATATAATACAAATATATTTTGCAATAAAGGATGGTGTATACAATGGATACATTTATGCTCAAACCTACCGTACTGGCGTACGACACGTGTAAAGAAATGGCAAAAGCCCTGCAGATTGGCGAAGGCGATTTGATGATTACGAACAAGTACATCTATGACCCGTATTTTGCTGACCTTGATTTGAAATGTGATGTATTATTCCAAGAAAAATATGGGGCTGGCGAACCGTCTGATGAAATGGCCGAAGCCATGTACAAAGATTTCAAAGGCAACCCCAAACGCATCATTGCTGTTGGCGGCGGCACTATCATTGACTTGTCCAAATTCTTCTCACTGAAAACAACGACGCCGATTTTAGATCTCTATGACGGTAAAATCAAACCGGAAAAAGGCCGTGAACTGGTCATCGTTCCGACGACTTGCGGCACAGGCAGTGAAGTAACGAACGTAGCCGTATTGGCTCTTATCAGCCGGGATACGAAAAAAGGGCTGGCTGTCGATGAATTTTATGCAGACCAGGCAGTACTCGTACCAGAACTCTTGAAAACGCTTCCATATCGTGTGTTTGCTACGAGCTCTATTGATGCCTTGGTACATGCTGTTGAATCGGCACTATCTCCCAAAGCGAACGAAACGACAAAAATGTTCAGCTACCGTGCGATTGAAAAAATCCTAAACGGTTATATTCAAATTCGTGACCATGGTCCGGAAGCGCGAATTCCGCTCTTGTCGGACTTCTTGGTAGCTAGCAACTATGCCGGGATTGCCTTTGGCAACGCAGGCTGTGCTGCTGTTCATGCTTTGAGCTATCCCCTTGGCGGCAAATACCATGTAGCCCATGGCGAATCCAACTATGCCATGTTCACAGGCGTTATGAATTGCTACATGTCTATCAAATCCGATGGTGAAATTGCTGTTATGAACCAATTCCTTGCAAACATTTTGGGATGCGACGCAGCTAATGTGTATACAGAACTGGAAAACCTGCTTAATGTCGTACTGCCCAAAAAGGCATTACATGAATACGGCGTTACAGAAGACGATTTGAAAGAATTTACGGAATCTGTTATGCTCAACCAAGGCCGTTTGATGGCAAATAACTTTGTTGTCTTAGATGCCGACAAGGTGTACAGTATCTATAAAGCGTTGTTCTAATTCGCATGACGATTAGAACATTGCCATAAACTCCAAGAAATCTCCTTCCAACCGACATTGGACCGTGGCGGTTGGCAAGGAGATTTTTTATGCAAATCAAACAGTCCCAATAGCGATTTATGAAGAAAAACGATGAAATAAACTATTAGGTACATTGCATAGAATGAACCATATCGAGACGTTGCAGCCATTAGAATGAAGTAACTTTCTCTTACTGCATTAGAATATATTCTTACTTTGAATTACATATCGTTTAGTTACGCATTTACAAATAAAAAAAACAAGCTTATTATATACGTATAAGGAATGTGAATTTTATAACTTGTTTTTCTGAGAAAGAGGGATTTGTTATGAGTATCAAAAAACGAATTGTCGGTGTTGTCGGATTAGGTCATGTTGGCGCTCATGTTGCCTATAATTTGGGCATGATGGGTGTGGCTGATGAAGTCAAGTTATGTGACAAAAATACGGATAAAGTAGTTAGTGAATGCAATGACCTTATGGATGCTGCTTATTTCATGCCTCATCGTGTCGTGTATAAAGTTGTGGATTATGCAGGGCTTGCTGATTGTGATGTCATCGTTAATGCGATCGGTAAAATTGAATTGTTAGCTACCTTAAACCGTGATAGTGAAATGGAAAATTCTGTGCGGGAAGTTGCTGGCTTTGTGGATAAAATTATGGCTGGCGGCTTTAACGGGATTTTTGTAAATATTACAAATCCCTGTGATGTCATCACGGATTTAGTACAAAAATTGAGCGGGTTGCCGCGAAATCGGGTATTTGGTACAGGTACAGGCTTGGATTCTTCACGCTTGATTAGTGCAATTTCCCAGCAGACGAATTTGGAACACCATTCATTTACGGCCTTTATGATTGGTGAACATGGAAATGCCCAGATGGTTCCTTGGTCGTTGATTTCTTTCCATGGCAAACCTTTATCGGAATTAGCCGGCGATCCTCGCTTTGATTTTGACCGTGAAGAAATGACAAAACGCGTTATTAATGGTGCCTGGACAACGTTTAAGGGAAAACAATGTACTGAATATGGTGTAGCAGCAACAGGAGCTATGGTCGTTCGCTCTATCCTTCATGACGAAAAGAAGATTATGCCTGTCAGTGCCTACCTGAATGGAGAATATGGTGAAACAGGTATTTATTGCGGCATTCCGGCGGTTGTTGGTGCTAACGGTATTGAACAAGTCATGGAATATACATTGACGGAAGATGAAAAAACAGAATTTAAACGTTGCTGTGATGCCATTCGCGGCAATATTGCCAAAGCAGAACAATTTTGGAAGAAATAGTATACTTTTCTATTTTAACGAAATGAGATAATATAACCGGCTGTACTGTATCTTATAAAAGAGGACAGACAGCCGGTTTATTTGTATATAATGACAGTTATGAGAATAGGCTGCAGGTGTCGCCAAAGGGAATTGTGAAAAAATTCTCATAGCATTCGTGCTGAGTAGTATGTTATAGCAAATCAGAATGATATATTGAATCAGAAGATTTTTGCTCTGAACGTTAGCGTGGAAAATTTTTTTTGTTTTATTATAAAGTATATCCATGCACAAAATAACGTAATGCTTCTCTTTGATATAAATAATTTATGGATTTTTGCTTGTCAAATGTCCTGTATCAGTGTAAAATTTTCCATATAAAGAGGTGTAAATATGTTGAAATTCAGTATGTATTTGCATCCAAACTATTTATATTCAAGGAGGATATAGTTATGGACTTATTACGGTGTTGGCGGATACATGTCTTTGCATTGTGTCTCGTCGTGGTTGCTGAACTCATCGGCATCCAAAAGTTTGGTTTAATTGTTTTTCTGCCCTTATTTTATGCATTAGTTCTCGGCGGCGTTATTAGTTATCCTAAATTTCATATCATGACCGATGATATGATGGAAAAAGCAGGGCTGTTTATGCCGATTGCCATGTTTTTTCTGCTCGTCAAAATCGGTTTAGGCATTGGCCCTAACCTGCATATGCTCCTTAACTCCGGTTGGGCATTGATCTTGCAGGAATTTGGTCACTTCTTCGGTACGCTGATATTTGGTCTGCCAATGGCACTGCTTTTGAAAATGGGTCGTGAAGCTGTCGGTGCCTGCTATTCGATTGACCGTGAACCAAATGTTGCTATCGTTGCCGAAAAATACGGTATGTTTTCTCCGGAAGGCCGCGGCGTTATGGGCATGTATATTTGTGGTACCTTGTTTGGCGCTTTGTGGATTTCTATCCTTTCCGGCATTATTGCCCGCACGGGTATTTTCCATCCCTATGCCTTGGCTATGGGTGGCGGCATCGGCAGTGCCAGCATGATGGCGGCTTCTGTAGGTTCGATTGTCGCTGTATTCCCCGAAGAAGCACAGAAGATTCAGGCGTATGCCGGTGCGGCAAACTTGATGACGTCCGTGCTTGGTGTATATTTTGCACTGTTTATCTCCTTGCCTGTGACAGTTAAAGTTTATGAAATGATTACAGGTAAAAAACGACATGAAGAAATTTCAGAAGCAGAAAACGCGAAAGCGGCGCAATTATCGGCAGAAGCAGCTAAGCAAGCCGCTGAAGATGCCGCAGCCTTGAAGGATCAGAAAAGTCTGACACGTATGGATGATTTGCTGATTCTTTGCCTGACCGGGATTCTGGGCTTTATTGGCAATACGATTGGCAATTATCATGCCAGCGTGACGGACAGCTTCGTAGGGGCCTTACTTTTAGTGATTATCGCATTCATTGGATTATGCATTGCCCATTTGCCGCTGCTTCGCAAGCTGCCCGTTGTATTCTGGGTATCTATCTTTTCGGTTATTTGCTCTGTCCCAGGCATTCCTGGCACGGAATTTATTATTGAACATACCAAAAACTTTAACTTCCTGGCTACGACGACCCCGATTCTGGCCTATGGCGGCTTGTCCTTAGGCAAAGATATTCCGGCGTTCAAACGGCTGTCCTGGCGAATCGTTCCCGTAGCGCTGATGGTTGCCACAGGCTCCTTTGTATGTGCGACGCTGATGGCGGAAGTTATGCTTCACATCGAAGGTATTTTCTAATAGAAAAGAGACACACGAATGACTAAAAACGAATTAAAACAACAGGTATGTCAAGCGATTGAAAAACGGGCCGATGAAATTCGGGAATTTGGCCAAGCTGTCTTTCATGAACCGGAATTGGGCTATAAAGAATACAAGACATCACAAAAAGTACAGGATAAAATGACGGAATTGGGGATTCCCTATACGACCGGCCATGCCGTGACAGGCGTAAAAGGCCGCATGAAGGGAAAAAATTCTCGGCGTACCGTGGCGGTTCTGGGCGAATTGGATTCCATTATTTGCCGCAATCATCCGTCGGCTGACGAAACGACAGGGGCTGCGCACTGCTGCGGTCATTATGTACAAACAGCCGACATGCTTGGCGTGGCAATGGCACTGAAAGATACTCATGCTATGCAATATTTGGGCGGTGATGTTGTGTTCTTTGCTGTACCGTCAGAAGAATGCATTGAAATTGAATACCGCAACGTTCTCCGTGAAAAGGGAAAAATTCATTTTTTTGGCGGCAAACAAGAACTGCTGTATCAAGGTGATTTTGATGATATTGATGTTGCGATGGAAATGCATGTAGCGACGACAGACGACCCCAAGGGAAATATTTTTACCGGCGGTTCCAGCAGCGGATTTATCAGCAAACTTATAGATTATCACGGCAAGGCAGCGCATGCAGCTGCAGCACCAGATCAAGGAATCAATGCATTGAATGCAGCCATGCTCGGTATCATGGGAGTCAATGCGCTTCGTGAAACCTTCCGAGAAGAAGATTATGTCCGCTTCCATCCAATCATCAACAGCGGCGGCGATTTGGTTAATGTAATTCCTGATTATGTCCGTATGGAAAGTTACGTCCGTGCAGCCTCTGCAAAAGCGATGAAAACGTACAATAGTGCTATTGACAGGGCCTTGTCTGCCGGTGCTATGGCTGTTGGCGCAACTTGCGATATTCATAACCTGCCCGGCTATCTGCCTATGTACCAGGATAAAAGCACGACGGCTCTTTTGGAAGCGAACTGTAATGAAATCTTTGGTAAAGAGCATATTGTCCATGCTGCGCACAACGCAGGCAGTACGGATATGGGGGATTTGTCCCATGTAATGCCGATTATTCATCCTCATGTAGGATGCGTACACGGTGCGCTGCACAGTGCTGATTATACGTTATTTGAAGAAAAAACGGCATACATTAAAACGACACAAGTTATGGCCATGACGCTTATTGATTTGCTGTATGAAGATGCATCCGGCTTGGAAACTGTTCTAGAACAGTTCCAGCCGATTATGACTAAAAGAGAATATATGGACTTTATGGCTTCAATTCACTAAAAAGCGAAGCAGACAATAACATATGCAGGGCTGTAACAAGATGAAATTTTTTATTCATTTTGTTACAGCTTTTTTATGCCGGTCTATATGTATAGCTTGCCGTAGGATACGTCATTTTTTCAAACTGCTGCTTATCTGCACAAAATCTGTTCCTGTGGTATAATACGTAGTAATGAAAGGAGCTTCGATAGTGTGTGGAATAAAGTAATAACCATGATATGTGCGGCTTGGATGGGCGTAGCGGCAGGCTATCCTGTCCATGCTATTACGCAGGAAGAACTTGTTTATGACCAAGTCAGTAAATATATTACTGGACAGGATGCGGCAGATATTGCAAAGGATATCTGCGATGCTTCTTATACGTACCATGTTGACCCGATTTTAGTAGCGGCTGTGTTTACGACAGAAAGTAATTTTGACAATTCTGCCGTATCCGGTGTAGGGGCGATTGGCATTGCACAGCTCATGCCGGATACAGCGGCTCAGCTGCATGTCAATCCGTACGATCGGAAAGAAAATATTTACGGCGGCGTCAAATATTTAGGGCAAATGGTAGACCGGTACCGTACTTGGGATAAACCATTTGTATATGCCGAAGCGGCTTATAATGCCGGTCCTGGTGCCGTCGATAGAGCCGGCGGTGTACCACATTATACAGAAACAATGAACTACGTACAAAGCGTAGAAAAAACACGGCAGGAAATTTGGCGGATTGCTGGTGCAGAAGCCAGCAGCGGCCGCACCTATACAGCTGCTAATCCCTACAGTCAACAGCATCAAGCAGCTAAGGAATTCCCCAGCCTGCAGGAATGGCATGCTAGGCAGGCAAAAATGAAACAAAATGCAGTTGCCTCACAGGTCGCGCATAAGCCGGCTGCATCTTCTGGCAGAGAAGAAACAGGGGCAGCTGTAGAAATGTAGCTAATCAGCGTAACCTACATGTTGCCATGTCTTAATTTAAATGATGCAGCGACGATTTCAACGGTATGCAGCTAAAAACATCTTCTCGTTACGATAAATGAAGGTGGATTCGAATGGTTTTGAATCCACCTTCATTTTTTATTTTCGTATAAAATCGTTCTATAGACGTTTGGTATAAGATGTTTGTACAATATTTCAAATTTTAATCTAATTTTAATCTTTGCCCCCTGGTTTTTAATCTTGTTTTAATCTTTGTGAGGTATACTATAGGCATCAATCAAAAAGAGGTGGATATGTTATGAAAAATACAAATTTAAGTTACGGACGCCCTTCCCTGCACACGCAGCTTCTTACACTGTATACCCATGGCCGTCTTCCTACGCTGGGGACGATTTGCTCTGTCAATCGGGCATATGTTTGGAAACCCAATGCTTGGGGACGGACTGCGGAAGCAGTATTGAAAAATATGCAGGATCTATCCCGCGTTATTTTGGTACAGGAATATGTTGTCATGCCAAATCATATCCATATCCTCGTTTCATACCGGCATCATACCCCTCATATACTCAACTGGTTTGTGCTGCGCTGCAAACAAATGATGTCACAGCCTATACTGCGTGCTAAGCAGATATCCTGCCCGGTTTGGGAACGTTCTTTTCATAGCATTGAAATCCGCCACGACAATACACTGCGTGCAATTTGTGAAAATTTGCGGGAGCATTATAGCCATTGGCAGTATGATACGCTGTGCAAAGAAGCACGTGCCGCTGTACGAAAAGAGGAGAAATCTAAAATATAATTGTTACTGCAAATAAGTATAAGATACAGCATGTGCATATAACATATACATATATATGTTGTTATGCTAATATGACAGCGATAAACGGCACAATAAAAGAGCTGTACCAAAATTTTTGTTACAGCTCTTCTTATTTGATTGCATGTACCCGTTATAAGAATATGTATTTTAAGATAAAGATAACTGCCAGGAAGTACATGAGCAGAGAAATCTTTCCTTTTTTGCCTGTGAGCAAGTTTATAATTACATAGGAAATAACACCGAAGGAAATGCCTTCAGAAATGCTGTAGCAGAACGGCATAGAAATAATAGTAATATAAGCAGGAATCGATTCACTGAAATCATTAAAATCAATGCCTGTAACAGATGTCAGCATAAGAAAGCCGACGATGACCAATGCCGGTGCAGTAGCAAATGCCGGAATTGCCATGAAAAACGGTGAAAAGAATAAGGATAACGCAAAGAGAACAGCCACGCAGACTGCGGTAAGACCGGTACGGCCGCCTTCACTGACGCCGGTAGCGCTTTCAACGAAGGTTGTTGTCGTGCTTGTACCAAGCAAGGCACCGACTGTTGTTGCTACGGAATCTGCCATGAGGGCACCTTTGATATGCGGCAGCTTGCCGTTTTCATCCAGCATGTTGGCTTTGGAGGATACGCCGATTAACGTGCCGAGCGTGTCGAAAATATCGACAAAGAGGAAGGCAAACATGACGACAAGAAAATCAAAGCTAAGCATATTGGAAAAATCAAGTTGTCCGAGAATCGGTGAGAGACTGGCTGGTACGAAAGAAGCGGCACCAGCGGATAAATCAGGAATGACGCTGTACATGTGCGCTTCTGGATTGGGAGTGTATAAGCCGGCCATTTCACAGAGAACTGCTAAAATCCAGGTAAATAAAATGCCCCAGAGAATATTGCCACGGATTTTTTTGACCATGAGAATAGCTGTAAAGAGAATACCAATCATAGCCAGCAGTACGGTAATGCCGACAGTGCTGAAGGTACCGGCAGCAACGGATTGCTTAAAAGAAAACAAAGAGATTTTAGTAGCTGGGTTGGCAACGATGATTTGGGCATTTAATAATCCAATAAGGGCAATAAAAAGACCGATGCCGGCAGATACCGCTTTCTTCAATGTCATCGGAATCGCATTAAAAATAGCTTCTCGTACATTTGTCAGCGATAAAACAATAAAAATGACCCCTTCTACAAAAACAGCACACAACGCCATTTGCCAGGTATAGCCCATTTGCAGAACGACGGTATAGGCAAAAAAAGCATTGAGTCCCATGCCGGGAGCCAGGGCAAACGGATAGTTGGCAAAAAAGGCCATGCATAGACAGCCGAGGCAGGATGCGACAGCAGTTGCTGTCAATACGGCACCTTTATCCATGCCGGTGGCACTTAAAATTGTAGGATTGACAGCTAAAATGTAGGCCATCGTCATAAACGTCGTGATACCTGCGAGCAGTTCTGTCTTGGCAGAAGAACCGTTGGCAGACAGATGGAATATGCGTTCCAAGATGCTGGAATTTTGTTCCATGATGATTACCACTCCTTTGAAATAAAAAATATAAAAGATAAAATAAAAAATAAGGAATACTAAAATTATAGGGTGCCTTGACAAAATAGGCAACTGTTTTTAGCAGAATTTGTAAAAGTTTTCTAAATAGTTCCCTCAAATAGAAGATGAACAAAGAGAAATGATGTGGCATGCGCTTTTTCTTTACATTTTTCTTTACTTTTGTATGGGTACATGATATTATTCAATATATGGTTAGATGGACCATGGGAATGTGAGAATACACTAAAAGTGAGGGATTTAAGTTGGCATTAATCGTGAAAAAGTTTGGCGGCAGCTCTGTTGCGACACCAGACAAAATGCGTGCTATTGTACAACGTGTCTTAAAAGGCAAGCAGCCTGGAGATAAAATTGTTATCGTTGTATCTGCAATGGGGGACACGACAGATGAATTAGTAGCATTAGCAAAACAAATTACCTCCAAAACATACGGCCGTGAAATGGATATGCTGCTAACGACAGGCGAACAAGTATCGATTGCGTTGATGGCGATGGCTTTTCAGGAAGCAGGCCAAAAGGCGATTTCCTTTACAGGCGCGCAGGCAGGCATTAAGACGAGCGACGCCTTTAATAAAGGCCGAATTTTGGAATTAGAACCGGATAGAATCATGGAAGCATTGGATGACGGCAATATTGTCGTTGTAGCCGGATTCCAGGGTATTACTGGTCATGGAGACATTACGACACTGGGTCGCGGCGGTTCGGATACGACAGCTGTTGCGATTGCTGGCGCTATTCATGCTGATGTTTGTGAAATTTATACAGACGTAGACGGTGTCTACACGTCCGATCCTCGTATTGTGCCAAATGCGAAGAAGATGAAAGAAATCACGTATGGTGAAATGTTGGAAATGGCGAAGCTGGGTGCCGGCGTTATGCAGCCGCGTGCTGTAGAAATGGGCAGTCGCTTCAGCGTCCCGATTCATGTACGGTCTACATTTTCAGAAGACGAAGGCACTATTATCAAGGAGGATTGCTCTATGGAACTTAAACAGTATCTCATCCGCGGCGTAGCTTCGGATAAAAATGTTGCAAAAATTACCGTGTTAGGAATTCCTAATAAACCGGGGTATGCGTATAAGATTTTCGCAGAATTGGCAGAAAAACATGTCGATGTCGATATGATTGTGCAGAGCGTGCGTATTGCCAAAGAAGGCGTAACGGATATTACCTTTACGATTGCTCGTACAGAACTGGCAGAAGCGAAAGATGTATTGGCCGGTATTCGTAAGGAATTTCCAGTAGAAGATATTTTAATTGATGATAAAATGGCTAAAGTATCTGTTGTTGGCGCTGGTATGGCTGGCCATCCCGGCATTGCAGCAGGTATGTTTGGCGTTCTTGGCGACAAGGGTATCAACATCGAAATTATTTCTACATCTGAAATAAGCATTACCTGCCTGATTGGTGAAGAAAGCGTAGATACGGCTGTCAAAGCTATTCATGCACATTTCTTTGACTAATTGATTGAGGTGAATTCATGTCTGTATTGGATAGCTTTGTAGACGAAATGCTTCAATCGGAAATGCCTAAAACTGTCTTCATCAACCGTTTGATTCATGGACTGGAAGTAGAAAAGCCGCCTCAATTTAAAGTGCCGGCACCTAAGTATACCTTTGAATCGAATCTGCACGGTTTGGTATACGATTATCAGCACAAACAAGTGACGCTCTGTTATAAAGTGACGCATTCTGTATATACTGATATGACCGTGTCTTTTATGACGTTTCGGGCCTTGCTGGAAGGATTGGCTATTTGTATCCGAATGCAGAAATGGTAAGTAACGTGCCGCAGTCCCGCTAATGGGATTGCGGCTTTTATATTGGAGGAGTACTATGGTTTGCGGAATAGATATTGTGCAGATTAGCCGCATGGAAGACTTGGTCAATCATCACGAACGGTCACTCCATCGTTTTTTTACGGATCGTGAGATTAACTACTGTAGACAGCGGCAGTACCATCAATATGCTTCGTTTGCCGGCATGTTTGCTGCTAAAGAAGCATTGTTTAAAGCGCTGGGTACCGGCTTTAGACAGGGGAAATGGACGGACGTGGAAATTGACCATACGGAATTAGGTGCACCGTTTTTTCGGCTGCATGGATATTATCAAGATGTTGTTAAAGAAAAAGCGGCACAGACTCCTTCCGTATCCATTAGCCATGATGGGGACTATGCAGTGGCCCAAGTTATCATGTAGTAAAGGAGATTGACAATGCAGAAATTAAATACAGCAGAACAAATGAGAAACATGGACCGGACTGCCATGCATGGAAAATACGGTATTTTGCCGGCAGTCCTCATGGAAAATGCCGGTCATGCCGTAGCGGAACGGGCTGATGCGTATATTGGCGGCTGGTCAGGAAAAGATGTGATGATTTTTTGCGGCAAAGGGAACAACGGTGGTGATGGCTTTGTACTGGCGCGGCATATTTTGGCAGCCGGTGCCAGAGTCTATGTCTATGTGCTGGGACATACCCAAGCATATTCTGAAGAATCGCGTCAGCATTTGATGACGCTGCTGGAACTGGAAGACAACGAATCATGCATGGTGACAAATTGCGGTAATGGGGATATAGACTGGCAGCTGCTGCAAAAACGGCTGCAGCACAGCCAAGTTGTTGTAGATGCCATGCTGGGAACAGGATTTCATGGTGACTTGCGAGAACCGTTGACTTCTATTGTAGCAATGATCAATGAAACGGCAGCAGCAGGAAAGTTAATGGTCTTGGCTGTAGATATACCAACAGGCGTCAATGCCGATACGGGAGCTGTAAGCGGCAGCGGTGAAGAAGAAAATGGGCCGGTGTTTGCCGATATGACGATTACGTTTGGTGCGTTGAAGCGGGGCCTGCTGTTGTATCCGGGGCGTACTTGTGCCGGTTCGATTGAATTGGATGCGATTGGTATGCCGGTACCTCTTTTGACACAGCCGGAAGAGGATCCGGCCTATTTGCTGCAGGAATCAGATATTGCTGAAATTTTAGTGCCCCGCAGTCCAGCAAGCCATAAAGGCAATCACGGTACTATCGGTATTGTAACGGGCAGCAGCGATATGGCAGGAGCTGCGCTGATGGCAGCACATGGGGCTGTGCGGAGCGGCGCAGGAAAAGTATTTTTGCGTGTACCAGCTCAAACGGCACCGTACTGCATCGGCCGTCAGCCGGAAATCATGGTTCGCGGTGTCGGCAGTCATGCCTTTTTTACGCGTGAAGATGCCGCTTCGATACTGGCAGAAAGTGCGTCTTGGTCTGTCATTGCCATGGGCCCTGGCATGGGTAAAGAAGAGGAAACCAAAGAATTTGTCAAATGGATGCTGCAGGGAACGACTTGCCCTGTTGTGTTGGATGCTGATGCGTTAAACCTCTTAGTTGATGAAAAAAAATTTATACAGCCTATGGGACAGCGTATTGTTATGACGCCTCACTTGGCAGAATTCAGCCGTCTTAGCGGTGTACCTGTTTCAGAAATACAAAAGGACTTGATCGGCACAGCCAAAACGTTTGTCAAAGAATGGCATGTCAACTTGGTGTTGAAAGGTGCACCGACGATTATTGTTTCTGCCAAGACCGGTAATGCCTACGTCAATCCGACAGGTAATGCCGGTATGGCCTGCGGCGGCATGGGCGATGTACTGACCGGCATGACAGCTGCAACAGCAGCTAGAGAAAGCCATCCGGATATCTGCAGTGCTGCTTGCGCGGCAGTGTACCTGCATGGTGCAGCCGGAGATTTATGCCGCAAAGAATATGGTTCCTACGGTTTTACTCCCATGGAAGTAGCTGATGCGGTTCCGCGCGTAGTTAGTTCTTTGGAAGAGAATATGGCCGTGCCGTTACTGCAGGAACATCTGATAGGAGGAATCCATCATGAAAAAATGGAATAAGGCGTTTTCCTGCCTGGCTGCTTTGTGTTTGGCATTAATGGTTTTATTGGGCGGCTGCGGTACCAACACTGCGCAAAGCCATAACAGCAGCGGCACGCAGCGTGCGTCAGCGGCAGCAGTAGCTGATTCGGATAAAGCGTTGCATGTGTCCATGCTCAACGTCGGACAGGCAGATGCGACATTAATTCAATATAAAGGGAAAAATATGCTGATTGATACGGGCGACGTGGACAGCCGGGACGCTTTGGTTAAACAGTTGAAAGATAAGGACGTAAAAACGCTGGATGTCATTTTGATTACACATCCTCACGGCGACCATTTAGGTGGTATGGCAGCCTTGTTTAAGGCATTTCCCATTAAACAAATTTATGATAATGGACAGGCTGCCAACACGGCGATGTACAAAAACTATTTAAAGAACATCAAAACCAAGAATATTGCATATAAATCATTGAAAAAGGGTGATACGATTACCTTAGGTGATGATGTGAAGTTTGCCGTTCTTTCACCGGGCAAACCATTTACGAAAGAAAACACACAGGGTGTGTCGGAAAGTGGTTTGACGAATGACAACTCGATTGTCTGTAAAATGACGTACGGCACCTTTTCGATTATGTTTACAGGCGATGCGCAAAAAGAAGTTGAAGAACAACTGCTGAAAAATTATAAAGGGGCGGAACTGCAGGCAAATGTGCTGAAAGTAGGCCATCACGGGAGTAAAACTTCTTCATCACCAGCATTTGTCGCGGCAGTAAAACCAGCCGATGCGACGATTTCCTGTGGTGTCAATAACCAGTACAAGTTTCCGCATAAACCGACACTGGATACGTTAAAAAAATATCATGTCAACGTATACCGAACCGATAAAGATGGTATAATATCTATTATCAGCGACGGCTCTTCGTATGAAATCAAAAAGGAGCATTAAATGAAGAAAGAATTAATCGGTAGTATTGACCGCATTACTGAGCAGACAGCTTACATTCTCTTGAATGACGATGAACATGAACTACAATTTCCCGTCAAGCTCTTGCCCAAAGGGGCCGAAGAAGGCATGGCGTTTACGATTACGATTGCGCGCAATGAAGCGGAAGAAGAACGCCTGCGCCAAGAAATTGCAGCGCTGCAAAGCGAACTGGCGCGGCGAAATTAAAGTTAACGTGATGCGTTAGAAAAAAGCATTTTTCTATTCAAAGGACATGTGCTATAATAAATGGCATGTAATAGAAAAGGAGAAGATAAGCGTGTTCAAAAAATTTTTTATACTTCCGTTCCTGATGATTTTTTGCCTCTGCCCGCTTTTTATGTCGCAGGCAGCATCTAAAACGGAAATTACCAGTGTGCGAACAGCGACGAGAAATGATGCTAATACACCGTTTGTTCGCACTGTTGTCGAAACAGAAAAACGCATAACGCCACGATTGTATATTGATAAAGGCGGTGAGTTCGTTTATGTTACACTGCCAAATACAAAGATTGGCAAAAACGTCAACAAGACGTATAAAGCCAACACTAACGTCGTATCTAAAATATCCTTATCCGAACGGGGAAGCGGCACAGATGTTGTATTTAAAGTGCCTAAAGCTGTCACAAAACAAGATGTAAAAGTCTTTACCCTGCCTGGTGTAACGGATACCAATAAGAAAGGTGCTCGTGTTGTCATCGATATTAACGATAAATCCGGCAAAGTAAAACAATGGAGTCATTGGAATGATGGCAAAATCGGTATTAATACGTCGGCACAGAAAAAGACGACAGGTACGTCTATGAATAATCAGAAAGTAACCGTACCGGCTGTGACCGTGCCTTCGTACAGCAGCAGCCAGTCTTACAGCTTGACCAAAGGATTAAAAGGAAAGATTATTGCTATTGACCCAGGTCATGGCGGCAGTGACACCGGTGCAATTGGTGCCTATTCCCAAGAAAAAGATATTACCTTAGCTATTTCAAAAAAACTGGCAACGTTGTTAAGTAATGCCGGTGCCCGTGTTGTCATGACACGAACAACGGACGTAGATGTATATGCACCCTATGACGGCGCAGCCGAAGAATTACAGGCACGCTGCAACATTGCCAACGCAGCGAATGCAGACGTCTTTGTCTGCATCCATATTGATTCGTATTCAACAGCTGATGCTAGAGGTGTTACAGCGTACTACAATAGTAAAACGCCGTATGACTATAGTTTGGCAAAATATTTGCATGATCAAAACATGAATGCTACCTCCTTCCCAGATCGCGGTGTACGGACGGCCAATTTCTATGTACTGCTGCATACCAATATGCCAGCAACGTTATTGGAATTGGGCTTTATTTCCAATCCTGATGAAGAAAATGCATTAAATACAGAAGCACAGCAGCAAAACTTTGCGGAAAGTATTGTTAAAGGGTTGGCAGATTATTTTGACCATAGCGGTAAATAACGAATTGCATAGTATTTTTATTAAAAAGCGGCTGACCGAATTGACAAGGTCAGCCGCTTTTTGATATGCTATAGAAGAAAACAGAATACAAACAGCGATGAAGCCTTGCATATGTTATGATGCAAGGCTTTTTTATTCATTGTATTTCTGTAGACCAATGATAAAAAAGCGGGGGATTTGAATGTATAATACAACGATGTATGCCTTAGGTTCCAACCGATCAGCTATTCGCGCTTTGTATGACTATGGACAGGAACAAGCTGCCAAAATCGGCAAAGAAAATGTCTATGACTTTAGTATTGGTAATCCGAGCATTCCGGCACCTGCCTGCGTGCAGCGGGAAATGATACGCTTGGCCCAAGAAGAAAATCCAGCCGATATTCATGGATATACACCGGCTCCGGGCGATCCGGCTGTACGGCAGAGCTTAGCCGATTATATGAATAAAACGTTTGATGCCCATGTCCGGAGTGCTAATTTTTACATTACCTGCGGTGCGTCTGCTTCTTTGGCGATTATTATGAAAGCCTTAGTGGAAACGGCAAATGATGAAATCATTGTTAATGCACCATTTTTTCCGGAATATCGCGTTTTTGCTGAAAGTGCTGGAGGCAAATTAGTCGTCGTGCCGGCAGATACAAAGACATTCCAACTGTCTTTAGATGGCTTGGAACAAGCGATTACGGCACACACCAAGGCCGTCATCATCAATTCGCCCAATAATCCATCCGGTATCGTATACAGTGCTGATACGCTGCAGGCAGTAGGCAGTTTGCTGCGTCAAAAAGAACAGGAATTGGGGCATCCGATTTTTTTGATTTCTGATGAACCATATCGAGAAGTTATTTTTGATGAACTCCCTATCCTATATGTACCAAAGTTTTATGAAAACACGATTGTTTGCTATTCGTATAGTAAATCTTTGTCGCTACCGGGAGACCGCATTGGTTATATTCTCATACCGGATGAAGTTAGCCAGAGCAAGGCGTTATTTACAGCAGTCTGCGGTGCCGGACGGGCATTGGGATTTGTCTGCGCCCCTAATGTATTTCAGCGGGTAGTCATGGCATGCCAGGGGCAGACTGCTGATATGGGCATATATGATGCTAACCGTAAATTAATATATGAAGGCTTGACTCGTATCGGTTTTGAATGCGTTTATCCGTCTGGCGCGTTTTACTTATTTGTCAAAGCCCCTGATGGTGATGACAATGAGTTTATGAAAAAGGCCAAATCGTTGAATATCCTGATTGTGCCGGGTGATGAGTTTGGCTGTCCAGGATACTGCCGCATTTCCTATTGCGTAGACGGTGCGATGATTGCCCGTTCATTGAAAGCCTTTGAAAAATTATATGCGTTGTACGTATCCAGTGAAAAAGCATAAAAAAGGTTCTATACTAAATGTTGGGGTCTTGTGGACATCCGTATTCACAAGACCTCTTATTGTATATAAAATAAGACATACCTAAATCGCATTTCAACGCAACCACCACGAAGAGTCGAAAGAAGTATAGATATGTCTCTGTATTATTTTATCGAAAAAACTTAAATTGGGAAGAGGGGTGTGTCAAAGAAATTGAACATGTAGATTCCGGTTTCTTGATTTATCTTCAGTTTCATGTGTCAGTCTCTCATTGTCCCTATTGTCACAGCCACAAACTGCATATTAAAGACTATAGAAATCAAAAAGTTTTGTTGGGATCAAGGAATGAATAACAAAATAAACGTATTAAAACAAACAGCCTTTGAATTCCAAAACTTCGACAGATTTCGAGCGTGGATTCTATGGCTGTTCTGTGTAAAATAAAAGAAAGGACGTGAGAACAATTCACTCACGTCCCTTCATAGTGGATGATTTGAAAGGCATCACAACATTTAACAAAAAGCCAATTTTTTACATATTTCCATTGTAATAAGCGGCAAAAATAAGAGGCAAAACAAAAAATAAACGGTCTCACATGAATGTGAAACCGTTTATTTACTATGGTGCGCCTAGAAGGATTCGAACCTTCGCACCCGGTTCCGGAGACCGGTGCTCTATCCCCTGAGCTATAGGCGCATGACGTATACTGCACAGCGAATACTTCACTATAATAGCATATGTATGTATAAAAAACAAGGGTACATCTAAGATATTTACAAAAGAGTTCAGGAATTATCCAAGAAGAAGCGGCAGTATCAATTTTTTGTTTGCTTGTGTAGCGTATACTATCGTATATAAATTGTAGAGCAATCTAATAAATAAAAATTATTAGTTGATTGTTTTTAAATATTATGAGATAATGTAGATAAGAAAAATTGGAATATATTTCTTTAGGATGAGGAGGTATGTATATGAATATCGTTGTTTTGGTTAAACAAGTACCGGCTGTATCAGACATTCAGATTGATGCTAAACAGCATAACCTGGTTCGCGTAGGTGCGCCTTCTATGTTAAATCCTGTCGATGCGCATGCTGTAGAGGCTGGCGTGGCATTGAAAGAAGCGTTTGGAGGTACTGTTACATTGCTGACGATGGGCAATGCCATGGCAGGCGAAATCATGCGTGACGGCATTGCTATGGGGGCCGATACGGGCGTGCTTGTTTCAGATGAACGGATGGCTGGTTCGGATACGCTGGCGACGGGAAAAATTTTGGCGAAGGCAATTGAAAAAATAGGCGGGGCAGACTTGGTGCTGACAGGGAAGCGTTCTACAGACGGCGATACGGGGCAGATTCCTCCTGCAGTCGCACAGCAATTAGGCATGTCACTGCTTTCTTATGCAGAATCCATTGCCGTGGAAGGAAATATACTAAAAGGAACTCGCAAAAATAATACTAAGTTGGAGACAGTAACTGTATCTCTGCCGGCAGTGTGCTCGGTCATGGAAACAATCAATACACCACGGGCACCTAAACTACGCGGAGCTATGAAAGCTAAGAAAGCTGTATTTGCAGTGTTGCGGTTGGAAGACTTGGGACTTACGCTGCAAGATGTCGGCACGACTGGCTCAGCGACGAAAGTTACGGAACTGTTTGCACCACAGCCGCATCCGATGGGAATCATGATAGAAGGCGCGACTGCAGCAGAAGCAGTACATCAGTTGGTGGTTGATTTGAAAACGAAAAAGCTGATTTAAGGAGGGATGATATGATGGAATGGACTAACGCAATTTGGGTATATTGTGAAATCGTAAACGGTACCTTGAGCCCGCTCAGTATAGAATTATTAGGAAAAGGACGAGAATTAGCTGATGTACGTCATACCGCTTTAGTAGCCGTCGTGTTGGGGAAAGAAGCTGAACCGATTGCTAAAACAGCTGTTTCATATGGCGCGGACAGTGCGATTATCGTGCCGCAGATAGAATTGACATCGTTTGATGCAGTTCGCTACGCTCATGTAATGACAGTATTAGCAAAAAAGTATATGCCAAATGTTATTTTAATTGGAGCATCAAATGATGGCCGTGATTTAGGCGGCCGTCTGTCTGCCTCAATGAATATTGGATTGGTAGCAGATTGTATTGATGTATCGTATGATGACGAAGATGATACTCTGACATGGATTCGGCCAGCGTATACGGGTAAATTATTTGTAAAAATTCAAACGACGACACGGCCGCAGCTGGCAACGGTTAGTGATAAAATTTTCCGCGGTAATGCGCCGGACGCAAGCCGCCAGGGACATATTATGACAGAAACAGTGGCAGACAGTGACATTCCATCATCTTATCAAGTAATAGATGTTAAACCATTGCCGCTGGAAGCATTGGATGTGAACCTGGAACATGCAGAAATCATCGTAGGTGCCGGCCGCGGGGTTGGTGATGAAGCAGGGATGCAAAAAGTACACGCTTTTGCAGCGTCCATTGGTGCTGCTTTTGGCGTTTCCAAACCACTGGTAGATAATGGCTGGGCAGCGCATGAAATTCAAATTGGCATTACCGGCAAAAAGATAGCACCTAAAATCTATATTGCTCTTGGCATTTCCGGCGCTATTCAGCACAAATTGGGCGTTCAGGATGCAGAACTCATTATTGCTGTCAACAAAGATCCGGATGCACCTATTTTCCAATTTGCTCATTATGGCATTGTCGGTGATTTATTTGAAGCACTTCCTGCATTGGAGGAAGAATTTAAGAAACTAAAAAGATAATATAAATATATATCGTTCTAGTAAATACAGAGCCGTCGGACACTAACGACGGCTCTGGTGCGTTTTAAAGCTGTTTTATGGGTATTGCAATACATTTATGCGGCAGTCTGAACTCATGGCAACGGATACGAAAAATGGTAATGGCCTTTGAAAAGAAAATAGGGAAATGAAAATCTGTATGCTATAATACATCTATCAAGAGATTTACCAGTATACAGGGTTGTTTGGATGCATAGTTGTATGACATAGACAAGCAAGAGGAGTGATGATACATGGGATTTTTTAATGGACTAATGGGCAATGCAAGTGAAATTAATGCAGAAGAAGTACGAGAAAAATATTCGCTGATGCTCATGCGGGGAGAGATGATTAATCAGGCGTATAAAATTATTCGGGACATGTGGATTTTTACTAACTGCCGCTTAATTATCGTCAACGTGCAGGGAATGACCGGCAAGAAAATCGAGTATCATTCCATTCCATACCACAATATTACCCATTTTGCGGTGGAATCGGCAGGTAATTTTGATTTGGATGCGGAATTAAAAATATGGATCAATGGTATGGGGACAGAAGCGATTACACAAAAATTCAGCTCGGATACTAATATTTATAAGATTCAGGCGTTGTTGGCAGCGTACGTGATGGGCTGAATCATTTGAATACGTCATTATCATATATGTTTTTGTATGGCATTGATTTGTGCATACAGATACATACATTTATGACATAAAATATGGTACAATACTTTCAGAATAGGAAAGGGAAGGATGGAGAACAGGTGAAAAAATTTCTAGAAGAAGCGGCTGTTGCAGCCAATGAAGCAATTATTCCAGAAGTATGGAAAATGGTATTTCATGCGCCGCAGATAGCTGCAGAAGCAAAACCAGGTCAGTTTGTAAATGTACAGAAGACCGCAGGAAAGACATTTTTACGCCGCCCCTTTGGCATTGTAGATGCCGATACGGCAGCCGGTACGGTAACGATTATTTACCGCTTGGTTGGTAAAGGCACGCATGAAATGGCTGCTATGAAGATAGGGGAAACAATCAGTGTTGAAGGACCGCTAGGAGAAGGTGTATTTACGACAGCTCCCGGCAAAGCCTTGCTTGTTGGCGGCGGTGTTGGTTTGGCACCCCTTATTTTCTTAGCAAAGACATTGGATAAACCTGTTGTTTTGGTTGGCGGAAAAACAGCATCCGAAACATTTTGGACAAAGTTTTTCGAACCGTATGCCGACAAGATTTATGTTACGACAGATGATGGTTCATTGGGGATAAAAGGATTTGCCGTGCAGGCTCTGCCGACAATTTTTTCGGAAAATGCAATCGACCGTGTATCTACGTGCGGCCCGACGGTCATGATGAAAACGATTGCCGAAGCTTCTGCAAAGGCAGGTATTGCTTGTGAAGTATCCATGGAAAAACGCATGGCCTGCGGAATCGGTGTTTGTCTGGGATGTACGTTTGAAAGCAAAGTAAGCGGCAAGCGGTATAAAGTTTGCGCAGACGGTCCTGTATTTTCGGCTAAGGAGGTCTTCTAATGAATACCAATCGGATAGCGGTAAACTTTGCCGGCATTTCGATGAAAACACCAGTTATGGGTGCGTCCGGCACGTTTGGCTTTGGCTTGGAATATGCTGATTTTTTGGATATAGACAACATCGGTGCGATTATTTCTAAGGGTATTACCCCCTTACCGCGGGCCGGCAATCCCGGTGTGCGTGTGGCAGAAACACCGTCTGGCATGCTCAACTGCATCGGTTTGGAAAATCCCGGCGTCGATGCGTTTAAGAAGAATATTCTGCCAAAAGTCAGCCAGCATCAGACACCGCTTATCGTCAACATTTCTGCAGGTACAGCAGAAGAATACGGTGAATTGGCTGCTAAACTGGATGTAGACGGCGTAGCTGCTTTGGAAGTCAATATTTCTTGTCCCAACGTAAAAGAAGGCGGTATCGTTTTTGGCACGAAACCGGAAGCGGCAGCAGCTGTTACGCGCAGTGTCAAAGACCACACGTCTAAACCAGTCATTATGAAATTATCTCCTAATGTTACGGATATTACTATTATGGCTAAAGCTGTCGAAGAAGCTGGTGCCGATGCGGTGTCGTTAATCAATACGCTGACAGGCATGGCTGTCGATATTTATACGCAAAAACCGCTGTTAGGCAATATTACGGGAGGATTGTCCGGCCCGGCTGTAAAGCCTGTTGCACTGCGCATGGTCTGGCAGACGGCACAAGCTGTTCAAATCCCTGTGCTAGGGCTTGGCGGTATTGCTTCTTGGCAGGATGCGATTGAATTTATGCTGGCCGGTGCCAGTGCCGTAGCTGTGGGTGCATATAACTTTGTCAACCCGCGTGCTGTTGAAGAAATTGCTGTCGGCATGGATCAATATTGTCAAAAGATGGGAATTTCTCATATTAGTGACATCGTTGGCAAGATTAACGATTGACACGTATACGTGTTTTTGATAGAATTTACTTGTATTTAATATATGGACTGTATATGACCGTATACAGATGCATATATGAGTATAGTCTTACATCAATAAGGAGATGTACTATGAACATTGCTCTATGGACTAGGGAAAACATGGTTTGTAAACTGCAGTGCAATCAGTGCGTCTAAATGAATAAACCCAAAGGTGAGGAATGCCTCGCTTTTGGGTTTTACTTATTCTAAGGAGGGGTCTCTTTTGAAGGTCGGTTTGGTAATGGGGAGCGATTCAGATTTTCCCGTCATGAAAAAAGCGTTGGATATTTTCAAAGAATTTGGTGTAGAATGCGAAGTATTACTAGCATCAGCACACCGCACACCGACAGCTGTTCGAGAATTTGTTACCGGTGCAGAAAACCGCGGCATTAGCGTCATCATTGCAGGTGCCGGTATGGCAGCGCATTTGCCTGGTGTTATTGCCAGCTATACGACTTTGCCGGTCATTGGTGTTCCTTTGGAAAGCGGCAGCTTAAAGGGCATGGATGCTCTTTTGGCTATCGTACAGATGCCGTCTGGCATGCCTGTGGCAACCATGGCTATCAACGGCTCCAAAAATGCAGCACTGCTGGCTATTCAGATTGGCGCTGTCAGCGACCCGGCCTTGGCCGCCAAGTACAAGAAATATCGTGAAGACATGGCTGCTCAAGTTATGGAAAAGAACCGCAAGTTACAGGAAACTGTACAAAACATGTAATGGCACGTATATTTTTCAATTTATAGGAGGTTTTCATGTTTTACGATCCGATTTGGGATAAGCAGCATGAAGAATGCGGCGTATTAGGTATTTATGATAAGACGTTAGATATTCCCCGTTATATCTATTGGGGCCTTTTTGCTTTGCAGCACCGCGGTCAGGAAAGCGGCGGTATCGCACTGACCGATGGCAGTGATATTCATACCTATCGGGGAATGGGGCTGATCAGCACGGTCTTTGCAGACGGTGTGCCGGAAGAAGAAGGCGGCCCTATCGGTATCGGTCATGTCAGGTATTCGACAACAGGGTCTAATAACCCCCGCAATATCCAGCCGTTGGCTGTGTATACGCCGATGGGACAGTTGGCGTTGGCGCATAACGGCAACCTGACCAATACACGGGTACTGCGTGAAGAATTGGATCGCGGCGGTGCGACGTTCCAAACGACGATGGATAGTGAAATCATTGTCAATTTAATCAGCCGCAGCCATAAAGACACAATGGAAGAACGAATTATGGAAAGCATGAACCGTATCAAAGGGGCATACTCGTTGGTATTGATGACTCGGGACAAATTATACGGTGTACGTGACCCATATGGCTTCCGTCCTCTTTGTATCGGACGTACGGAAAATGGCGGCTGGGTATTGGCTTCCGAAACTTGTGCTCTCGATGCGATTGGTGCTGCTTTTGTTCGTGATGTTCTTCCTGGTGAATTTGTCGAAATCAGTGAAGGCGGCGTGAAATCGACGATATATGCCAAAGCAGATCGCAAGCAAATCTGTTCTTTTGAATACATCTATTTTGCTCGTCCGGACAGTGTCATTGATGGTCAGGACGTATACCAAGCCCGCTTGAATATGGGTCGGGAAATGTGGAACGAAACACAGTATGATGCAGACCTCGTCATTTCTGTACCAGACAGCGGCAATACGGCAGCAATTGGCTACTCTCTTGCTTCCGGTATTCCGTTTAAACACGGTCTCATTAAAAACCGCTATATGGGACGAACTTTTATTAAACCGAATCAGAAACAACGCGAATTGGCCGTGCGTATGAAATTGAACGTTGTTAAATCGGTCGTGAAAGGCAAACGTATTGTCATGGTCGATGATTCTATCGTTCGCGGTACGACAAGCGGAATTATCTGTAAATTGCTGCGGGAAGCCGGGGCAAAAGAAGTATATATGTGCGTATCGGCACCGCCGATTATGTACCCTTGCTTCTACGGTATTGATACGTCTGTTCGTAAAGAATTAATTGCTTCTACACTGAGTGTAGAACAAATTCAGAAGTATATTGGAGTTGATAAGCTTCACTTTATTTCCATAGATGGATTGAACCGTGCAGTTGAACATATTCCTAAAGAAGACATGTGTTTAGCATGCTTTAATAATGATTATCCTACCGATATTCCTAAGTCTAATGAAGAAGGAGAAAAATATGCTCTCGAACGAAATAAATAAAGGATTAACATACGCCGATGCAGGTGTAGATATTGATGCAGGCAACAAAGCCGTAGAATTGATGAAAGATTCTGTAAAAGCTACATATCGTCCGGAAGTGTTGGGAGACCTTGGCGGATTTGGCGGCTTGTTTTCTTTGATGAACAGCAAACTTAAAAAGCCAATTCTTGTTAGCGGCACGGACGGTGTAGGCACCAAGCTTCGCCTGGCTATCATGATGGGAAAACATGACACCGTTGGTCAGGACTGCGTTGCTATGTCTATCAATGACGTACTTGTCCAAGGGGCAGAACCGCTCTTTTTCCTGGATTATATTGCTGTTGGCAAATTAGATCCTGTACAAGTAGCAACCATTGTCAAAGGCGTTGCCAATGCCTGCAAAGAATCAGGCTGTGCCCTCCTTGGTGGTGAAACGGCTGAAATGGCAGGTTTTTATGCCAAAGACGATTATGACCTCGCAGGTTTCGGCGTAGGGATTGTAGATCGCGATCGCGTCATTACTGGCGAACACATCAAAGCTGGTGACGTTCTTATCGGTCTGCCGTCTACAGGTGTGCATTCCAATGGTTTTTCCTTGGTTCGAAAAATCGTTTTGGAACGCCAGAAGATGAAGCTTGACCAATATGTAGACGAATTGGGCATGACTATTGGAGAATGCCTCTTGACACCGACACGCTTATATCCAAAACCATGTTTGCCGATTATTCAAAACTTTGACGTCAAGGGCATGGTTCATATTACAGGCGGCGGCTTCTATGAAAATATTCCCCGCGTGCTCCCAGACGGTGTAGGCGTGGAAATTGATGTGACGGCATGGCCGCAGCTGCCTATTTTTGGCCTCCTACAAAAATGGGGTAATGTCGATAAGAAAGAAATGTACCGTACATTTAACATGGGGATTGGCATGATTATGATTGTTGATGCAAACGATGCAGATGCGGTTTTGCAGAATTTAGCTGACCGCAATGAAAAAGCATATGTGATTGGCAAGGTTGTCAACTCTGATGTGCCTGTTACGCTGCAGGGGGGCGTTTTCAATGCCTAAAAAAAATATGGTTATCTTTGCTTCAGGGCGAGGCTCTAATGCCGTAGCACTGCATGAGGCCGTAGAAGCAGGAACAATCAATGCACAAGTCAAAGCATTGGTTTGCGATATTCCGGGAGCGCCTGTCATGGACAGAGCCAAAGAATGGGGCGTGCCGGTTATTTTGGCAGACCGCAAACAATTCGATTCTAAAGCAGCATTTGAAGCATATATTCTTAAAGAAATTGCGCCGTACCAAGCGGACATTATCTGCTTAGCTGGTTTTATGCGTTTACTGAGCAGTGATTTTATTTCGCATTATGAACATAAAATCATTAATATCCATCCGGCTCTGCTGCCATCTTTCCGTGGGCTGCATGCCCAAGGACAGGCAGTGGCAGCTGGTGTCAAAATCGCCGGCTGCACAGTGCATTTTGTCGTACCGGACATGGATGCCGGCCCGATTATTCTGCAGTCTGCCGTACCTGTATTAGAAGATGATACAGAAGATACGCTGGCAGCTCGTATTCTGACAAAAGAACATCCGACGTTTGTCAAGGCGGTTTCGTTGTTCTGTGATGATAAATTGACAATAGACGGCAATGTTGTCAAAGGTACGCAAGAGTAAGGAGGAATTGTCATGAAAGTTAAACGCGCGTTGATTAGTGTATCCGATAAAACAGGTGTTGTAAAATTAGGGAAAGCCTTAGCCGATATGGGAATCGAAATTATTTCTACCGGCGGTACGATGCGGACTTTGAAAGAAGCCGGCGTTCCTGTCATGGCCGTACAGGATGTTACAGGATTTCCGGAAATGATGGACGGACGTGTCAAAACACTAAATCCGAAAATTCACGGTGCGATCTTGGCTGTCCGCGATAATCCTGAACATGTCAAAGCCATGAAAGAACATGATATTACGCCGATTGATTTAGTTGTCGTCAACTTATATCCGTTCCAGCAGACTATTGCTAAACCGGATGTCACACTGGCTGAAGCTATTGAAAATATTGATATCGGCGGGCCTTGCATGGTTCGTGCATCGGCTAAAAACAATAAATATGTCGCTATTGTCACGAATCCTGCTAAATACGATGAAATTATCGCTATTTTGCAGAAAGACGGTGAATTTTCTGACCAGTACCGTTTGGAATTAGCCCAAGAAGCATTCCATCATACGGCTGTATATGATACGGCTATTGCTGCATACTTGGCGCAGCAGGTCAAGAAGGGAGAATAGGGTCAATGAAAGTAGCAGTAATCGGCGGCGGCGGTCGTGAACATACGCTGGCTTGGAAACTTTCGCAAAGTTTGAATGTAGAAAAATTGTATGCCATTCCCGGCAGTGCTGCTATGGCAGAAATTGCAACGTGTGTCAACATACCTCTTTCTGATTTAGACGGTATTGCCAACTATTGTGTGCGAGAAGGTATTGACATGATTGTTGTCGGTCCGGAAGTACCGCTGACAGAAGGGTTAGCCGATATTTGCCAAGCGAAAGGTTTGGCTGTATTTGGCCCGAATAAAGCAGCGGCACAAATGGAAGGCTCGAAGGTATTTGCTAAAAATCTCATGAAAAAATACCATGTACCGACAGCGGCCTATGCGTCCTTTACAGATGGAGAAGCAGCTAAAAAGTATATTCATGAACAAGGCGCGCCCATTGTCGTCAAAGCAGACGGTTTGGCAGCCGGTAAAGGCGTTGTCGTTGCCCAGACAGAAGAAGAAGCTATTGACGCCGTTAATGCTATGATGGAAGACCATATCTTTGGAGCTTCCGGCGGTCGTATTGTTGTTGAAGAATGCATGGTAGGCGAAGAAGCCAGCTTGTTGACCTTTGTGGACGGCAAGACTATTGTTCCGATGATTTCCGCACAAGATCATAAACGTATTTTTGATAATGACGAAGGCCCGAATACAGGCGGCATGGGAGCGTATGCTCCCGCTCCGGTCATGACACCGGCATTGGTCAAAGAAGTCGAAGATACGATTTTACGTCCGACCATTGAAGGACTGCGCCAAGAAGGCATTACCTATCAAGGCTGCTTGTATGCTGGCTTGATGATTACTGCCAAGGGACCTAAAGTTGTAGAATTTAACTGCCGCTTTGGTGATCCGGAAACACAGGCTGTTTTGCCGCTGCTGGATAGTGATTTAGCAGAAATCATGTATGCCTGCACGCAGGGAAATCTCCGTCCGGATATGGTACAGTGGAAACCGGCTTCGGCTTGCTGCGTCATTATGGCATCGGCAGGATATCCGGCATCATCACATAAGGGTGATGTCATCGAAGGATTGGATGCGTTGGATAGTGATGCGATGGTATTCCATTCCGGCACGGCCAAGAAAGACGGACAGTATGTCACCAACGGCGGTCGTGTGCTCGGCGTAACGGCTGTAGCACCGACGCTGCAGGAAGCCATTAGCAAAGCCTATAAGAACGTCCACGCTATTCATTTTGATGGACAGCAGGTTCGCAGTGATATTGGTGCCAAAGGGCTGAAACATTTACAACATATATAGTAAGCTAGTACTATAAAATACTATAAGGCAGTAGTTCATCCGACAACAGTCGTCGGCAGAGGACTGCTGCCTTATTTTTAATCGAGGAGAACAAGATGGACTATCGTATTGAAAAAGATTCTATGGGAGAAATACAAGTGCCGGCTGATAAGCTTTGGGGAGCACAGACACAGCGCAGTTTTGAAAATTTTCAAATCGGCACGGAAAAAATTCCACATGCCATGGTAACGGTATTTGCGTATTTAAAAAAAGCGGCGGCAATGGTCAATAAAGAATTAGGTGTCGTCGATGAAAATCGTGCTGATGCCATTGTACAGGCTTGCGATGATATACTGGCAGGAAAACTAGATGATAATTTTCCATTGGCCGTTTGGATGACTGGCAGCGGTACACAGTTTAATATGAATGTCAATGAAGTTGTAGCGCACCGGGCGATGCAGATTTTACAGGCACAGGGAAAAGAATTGTTTGTTCATCCCAACGACCATGTCAATCACTCACAAAGCTCTAACGATACATTTCCCACAGGATTGCACATGGTAGGGGTACTGCTCATTACACAGCAGCTATTTCCGGCAATGGATGCGCTGTATACGGCATTAGATGAAAAAGCCCATGAATATGCGTCTATCGTCAAAATCGGCCGGACACATTTGCAGGATGCGACACCGCTTACGTTGGGACAGGAATTCAGCGGTTGGGCACGGATGATTGCCCGCAATAAAGAAATGCTGACCCAAGGCGTGGACTTCCTGCGTGATTTGGCTATGGGCGGTACGGCTGTCGGGACAGGGATTAACTGCCCAGCTGGCTATGATGTGAAATTTGCCGAAACGGTCAGCCGTCTGACGGGGGAAACATTTCATACGGCACCAAATAAATTTCAGTCACTGACCAGCAAAGATGAACTAACCGTTGTCCATGGCATGCTGAAAGCACTGGCATGCGACTTAATGAAGATTGCCAATGACGTCCGCTGGCTGGCATCGGGACCGCGCTGTGGCATTGGTGAAATTACAATTCCGGAAAACGAACCGGGAAGTTCTATTATGCCGTCTAAAGTAAATCCTACTCAGTGTGAAGCCGTGACAATGGTAGCCGTGCAAGTCATGGGCAATGATGCGACGATGGGCATTGCTGCTAGCCAGGGAAATTTTGAATTGAACGTGTTTATGCCAGTCATGGCGTACAATCTTGTGCAGTCGATTCGCCTGCTCAGCGATGTCATGGATTCATTCCGCAAGCACTGCGTTGTTGGTATTCGACCTAACTTGACGAATATTGAACGTAATTTGCATCAGTCTTTAATTTTGGTAACTGGTCTAGTACCGCTCATCGGCTACGACAAAGCCTGCATGATTGCCAAAAAAGCGGCCAAAGAAGGACTGACGTTGAAAGAATCTGCATTACAGACCGGCTTGGTCACGGCAGAACAATATGATGCGGCCATGGATCCAGCAAAACTGGCAGGCGTGAAGTAAGTAGTTGAGTTTGAAACGTAGTGTGTCGCTGGTAACTGTGACATATAGACAATATTTTAAAACGTAAATCTGAAAAGGACTTGCCATCTGCAGTGTATAGTGCATGATTGGCAGGTTCTTTTGCGTGTTGCATATGCTGTGCATCCTGTTTTAGAGGACGTTTTGTCAAAAGCAGAAAACGAATATGACTAACCAGAATTGCTGATATATGGTATAATACGGATAGTATTAAAGTACGGTATAAAAGGATGTGTGTGTATGATTTTGACAGGTCGATTGCTGGCAGCAGCCTCGTTGATTCCGCAGGGCAAGACGATTGCAGACATTGGCACAGACCATGGGTATTTGCCCGTATATGCATGTGAAAAGGGCATTGTTCCGCGGGCTGTTGCTGCAGATATTGTTCCTGGTCCGCTGCAGGCTGCGACAGCTCATGTAGAGGGAGCCGGATTGGCAGACGTGATTGACTGCAGATTGGGAGATGGACTGACTTGCCTTACACCTGGTGAAGTAGACGGTGCTGTGATTTGCGGCATGGGCGGCCCGCTGATGGTTAAGATTTTACAGGCTTCCCCCAAGGTGTGGCAGCAGATGCAGTTTCTTATCCTGCAGCCACAAAGTGATGCCGGCGCACTGCGGCGTTTTATTTACGAAAAGGGCTGGCATATTGAGGAAGAAACGCTGATTATAGACGAAGGCCGGTTTTATGAAATGATGCGGGCTGTTCCGGGAAAAGCAGACCTGCTGCCTTCTTGGCTGTATGACATCGGGCCAGTTAATTGGCAGCGAAAAGATCCATTGCTGGCTCGAAAAATAAATATGCTTATCGACAAAAAAAAGCGGATTTGTCAGGGCCTGCGAAAAAGCCATGAAGATAAATCTCAGCAGATTCAAGCATTGGAAGATGAAATCGCATCTTGGGAGGATAAAAAATGTCAACTACCGTAGGAGAAATCGTCCGGGTATTAAAAAAATGGGCTCCGTTATCCCTCAAAGAATCATGGGATAATCCGGGATTCTTGATTGGCAATCCCCGTGAACCTGTAGAAACTGTCATGGTAACCTTGGATGTCATGATGGGAACCGTAGACTACGCTATTGCCCATCACGTTAACATGATTGTCAGCCATCATCCAGTTATTTTTGATGGCTTGAAATCATTGCGTACTGATACGTATGATGGCGAAATGTACCAAAAATTATTAGCTCATCATATTTCCGTATACAGCGCTCATACCAATCTCGACAGTGCCGACGGCGGCGTCAATGATGTTTTGGCGCAGTGTCTGGGGCTGCAGCATCTTACCGGATTGATTCCGGTGCAGGAAGATTCCTTGTATAAGCTGACAGTGTACGTACCGGCCAGCCATGGTGATGCCGTGCGGCAGGCGTTGGCGCAAAGCGGTGCAGGTTATATTGGCAATTATAGTGACTGTTCCTTCACGGCAGCCGGTGAAGGACGGTTTAAAGCACATGAAGGCACACATCCGTTTATTGGTACGATTGGCACGGTAGAAACGACGCCGGAAGAACGTATTGAAACCATTGTGCCGCAGTCACTGCTTTCTCACGTCCTGCAGACTATGCTGGCGGCACATCCCTATGAAGAACCGGCATATGATATATATCCGCTGGCCAATAAAGGACACCAATATGCCATGGGACGCGTAGGAGACTGGCCGACACCTGAACCTGCCGGAATTGTCATGCAGAAAATCAAGCGAATGCTTCACCGTACCGTTCTGCCGTATGCCGGTGATGCGGATACAGTCGTTTCCAAAGTTGCTTTGCTTGGCGGCGGCGGTGCCGGATTTATGAAACAAGCCAAAGCAGCCGGCGCACAGCTGTATGTGACCGGGGATTTGAAATATCATGACGCGCAGGAAGCTGTCAAACTAGGTCTAGTCGTTGCCGATGGCGGTCATTTTGGTACAGAATCACTCATTGTAGACAGTCTCTGCGGCCGTTTGGAAGAAGCCAGTCAGGAACACCAATGGCAAATTACCTGTCTGACCGATCCCACAAGCCGTGATATGTTGCAGTATTTATAAAAGGGAGCGAATAGCATGACTAAAGAAGAACATGTACAGCGATTATTGCAAGACCCCGTTTATGCCATTATGGGCAATGCCGAATTATCTTTGGGGCGGGACAATGTGACAGTAGCCACCGAATTATTAGCAGCTGGTGTCAAGATTATTCAGTACCGGGAAAAACATAAAACGTGGCGTGAAAAATATGAAGAAGCTCGTGAAATATCGCGTCTTTGTCACGAAAAAGATGCGACATTTATCATGAATGACTCTACGGACTTGGCGATTGCCTGTGGTGCTGACGGCATTCACGTTGGTCAGGATGACGCACCGGCACATGTCGTGCGCCAGCTTGCCGGGCCGAACGTGTTTATCGGTGTATCGACCAATACGATAGAAGAAATGAAAGAAGCGAAGAAGGATGGCGCAGACTATGTTGGTTTTGGCCCTATGTTTCCGACATCTTCTAAAAAAGACGCTGACGAAGTCGTCACTAAAGAAGCCAAAGAATTTGCGCTGCATCAATTTTCCCTGCCTGTCGTCACCATTGGCGGCATCAGCCTGGCCAATATCCGCAGCCTTTACGAGGAAGGATTCCGTTCCTTTGCTATGATTAGTGCCATTGTCGGTAAAGAACACATAGCCGAAGCTGTCCAAGAACTGCGACATGCGTTGAGATAAAATATAACGTGATACATATACATAGAGATACAATGTTGTATTAGGTAATATTACGTCTTAGATATTGACAGAACTCGTGTTTTAGCGTATAGTAATTAAACAGTGAGTATGAAAGACAATCGCTAGTGCTTGGCATTAGAGGAAAGTCCGAGCTCCGTAGGGCAAGATGCCGGATAACGTCCGGCGGAGGCAACTCTAGGGATAGTGCCACAGAAATGTGTACCGCCACGCAAGTGGTAAGGGTGGAACGGTGCGGTAAGAGCGCACCAGCAGCATGGTAACATGCTGGCTAGGTAAACCCCATCTGGAGCAAGACCGAATAGGGGAGGGATGAGGCGGCCCGCTGATCTTCCGGGTTGTGTCGCTTGAACATGCCAGCAATGGTATGTCTAGATAGATGATTGTCACTGCCTTTGGCAGAACAAAACTCGGCTTATTGATTACTCACCCATAGCATATAAAAGCTCTCTGCTGATGTAGAGAGCTTTTTAGTTATAGAAAATACTTAGGTGATTTGATACGGTCTTGTTGAATTTAGACTTTACACCGGCATGTCTATATAGTATAATGAATGATGTCGTACGGGTGCTCGGTGCTGCGACGACTCCGACGTGCACTTAGCACTTAGCGAATATTTAATATACTATGGAGGAATACACATGTTAACAGTAGAAGAAAAGAAAAACATTGTTGCCAAATTTGGCGCTAACGAAAACGACACAGGATCTCCTGAAGTACAGATCGCGCTCCTCACGAGCCGCATCCTTTACTTGACAGATCATCTCCGCAGCCACAAAAAAGACCATGCATCTCGCCGCGGCTTGTTAAAATTGGTTGGTCAGCGTCGTAACTTGTTGGCATATTTGCAGAAACACAACTTGGAACGCTATCGCGCTATCCTCGAAAAATTGAATTTGCGTAAATAATGTATGCTGTGAGGCTGATGTGGGAGCATCAGCCTCTTTTTTAGGAAACACAGGGTGGTAGGTTGTAGTGTGTAGGCGAAGTGTGCGCCTGTATACTAGTGCCTATCACCTGTGAGATACAAGGAGGTAGTTGGAATGGAAGAACAAAAATTCCAAATGGATTTTGCCGGACGCCCGCTCGTTATCGAAGTAGGCAAATTGGCAAAGCAAGCCAGCGGCGCAGCACTCGTCCGCTATGGCGATACGGCTGTATTTGTAACCGCAACGGGTTCGAAAGAAGCACGTGAAGATGCTGATTTCTTCCCCTTGACAGTCGATTACGAAGAAAAAATGTATTCCGTAGGGAAAATTCCCGGCGGCTTTATCAAACGGGAAGGGAAACCGCCAGAATCTGCAACATTGTTTGCACGTCTGATTGACCGTCCGATTCGTCCGTTGTTCCCCAAAACGTATCGCCACGATGTCCATGTCGTAGCCTATGATTTTTGCGTAGATCATGACAATGCACCGGAAATTGCCGCTATGATTGGTGCGTCCGTTTCCCTGTGCATGTCCCATATTCCTTTTGCCGGCCCGATTGCCGGTGTTCGTGTTGGTCGTGTAGATGGTCAATTTATCATTAACCCGACAGTAGCGCAGAGCGAACAAAGCGATATGGATATCGTCGTAGCTGGTACAAAAGACGCCATCCTGATGGTAGAAGGTGGTGCCAAACAGGTACCGGAAGCTGACGTACTCGATGCTATCATGTTTGCCCATGAAGAAATTAAGAAAGTTGTCGAATTCCAGCTCAGTTTCTTGGACAAAATCAGTGTCCCCAAACAGGAATTTGTAGAAAAAGAACCGCCGGCAGATATCGTAGAAGCTGTTCATGCATACGGTGAAGAAGCCATGAAGACGGCTATTTTTACAGCAGATAAAGTGGAACGGGAAGAAAAAATGAATGCTGTCGAAGCAGATATTTACGAACATTTTGCTGATATTTATCCGGATGATCAGGATACGATTGCAGAAATCACGCAGAAAATGATTAAAGAAATTGTTCGTCATATGATTGCTGTAGATAAAATTCGTCCGGACGGCCGTAAAGTCAACGAAGTTCGTCCTGTTAGCTGCGAAGTAGGTTTATTTGCCCGTACACATGGCACTGGCCTCTTTACGCGCGGCCAGACACAGATTTTGAGTTTTGCTACATTGGCTCCGCTTTCTGAAGCACAGCATATTGATGGTGTAGGTATCGAAACAGACCGCCGCTATATGCATCATTACAATTTCCCATCTTTCTGCGTTGGTGAAACCAAATCGTCTCGCGGCCCGGGACGTCGTGAAATCGGTCATGGTAAATTAGCAGAACGAGCATTGACCCAGGTTATGCCGAGTGAAGAAGAATTCCCATACGCTATCCGTGTCGTATCTGAAGTTCTCGAATCCAATGGGTCTAGTTCTATGGGCAGTGTCTGCGGCAGTACGTTGGCATTGATGGATGCAGGCGTACCGATTCAGGCACCGGTTGCCGGTGTTGCTATGGGACTTGTCACCAAAGGCGATGACTTTACGATTCTGACGGATATTCAGGGCATGGAAGATGCTCTCGGTGATATGGACTTCAAAGTAGCTGGTACAACAAAGGGCGTTACAGCTATTCAGATGGATATTAAAATCAAAGGCCTCAGCCGAGAAATCTTGGCGCAGGCATTAAAACAGGCTCATGAAGGCCGCATGCATATCATGGGCAAAATGATGGAGGTCATTAGCGAACCGCGCAAGGAGCTCTCCCCGTATGCGCCGCGCATTATCTCCATGCATATTCATCCCGATAAAATCCGCGATGTCATTGGGCCGGGCGGCAAAATGATTAAACAGATTACGGAAGAAACGGGTGCTAAAATCGATATTGATGATTCCGGTCTCGTATATATTGCTGCAGTAGACGGCGAAGGCGGCGACAAAGCCAAACAGTGGATTGAACGCCTGACAGAAGATGTTGAAGTAGGCAAAACCTATGTTGGTAAAGTCACACGCTTGATGAATTTTGGTGCGTTTGTGGAAGTGCTGCCGGGTAAAGAAGGGTTAGTACATATTTCCCAGCTTGCCAAAGAACGCGTAGAAAAAGTAGAAGATGTCGTCAGTGTCGGCGATGAAATCATGGTTAAATGCGTTGAAATCGATAACCAAGGCCGTATTAACTTGTCTCGCAAAGCTCTTTTGGGCGGCAATGATGCACCGGCACATCGCAGCCACGGTCCCCGTAACGGCCACGGACGTGATGGTCAGAAAAAATAAGGTGTACCATGACAGGAAGAGGATTTGAAGTCGTAACGGCTTATCAAGATAAACACATCGCATTGCCGGTCCGCAAGACGGGCGGCAGTGCTGGTTACGACCTAGCGGCGGCAGAAACAGTAACCTTGATGCCGCACGCTGTTACGGTTGTACCAACAGGATTGAAAGCGTATATGGAACAGGACGAATATTTGTCTATTTTTATCCGTTCCAGCCTGGCTTTCAAAAAAGGATTGATGCTGGCCAACAGTACAGGAATTGTTGACAGTGACTACTACAACAATCCGGACAACGAAGGCCATATTATGATTGCGTATTACAACACCAATGATGCGCCCTATACAATTGAAAAAGGTGAACGTATCGGACAGGGAATTTTTATGAAATATCTTACTGTCAATAATGATACGGCAGATGGTGTCCGTACTGGCGGTATTGGCAGTACAGGAACGAAATAAATAAAAGGGCGTCCGCAGGCTGCTGTGGCGCCTTTTTCCTATTCCAGGAGGAGATTTGAATGAGTATCAGCAAAGAAACAATGATTGCTAGAAAAGAAATCATGCAGGGGAAAGTACTGCATGTTACGGTAGATACAGTTCGCATCGATGACGAAAGCAGCGGTGAACACAAAACGGCGACGCGGGAAGCGGTTTGGCATTTTGGTGCTTGTGCCGTTTTGCCGTTGACCAATGATGGGAAAATTATCATGGTACGACAGTACCGCTACGCCGCAGCCCAGCCAATGTTGGAAGTACCGGCTGGAAAAATCGAACATGACGGTGAATCGCCGGCAGTTTGCGCCGCACGGGAACTGGAAGAAGAAGCAGCTGTCACGGCAGATGAAATCATTCCCCTGGGCTACACCTATACGTCACCAGGATTTTGTAGTGAACGTATTTATTTATATCTAGCGAGAGGCCTTAAAAAAGGCAGTCAGCATTTAGATGATGATGAATACTTGAATATTGAACGCTACACGCCGCAGGAAGTCGAACAGATGATTAATAATAATGAAATTACGGATGCCAAAACAATTGCTATTTTTGCCAAAGCCCGCAACTATTTACCGGGATTGTAAAAAGGAGGTATTTCCATGAAATTTAGTCGTATTATTGTCATTGTTATGGACAGCGTCGGTGTCGGCAATGCACCGGATGCCGCTAAATTCGGTGATGCAGGTGCTGATACATACGGACATATTGACAGCCGCGTACCGTTGGCTGCGCCTAACTTGCGAAAATTGGGATTGGGACAAGTGGCGCATGTGCATGCAGTAGCTACACCTCTTATCGGCTCATATGGCTTGATGCAGGAAATCTCAGCAGGTAAAGACACGACGAGCGGCCATTGGGAATTTATGGGCAATCCAGTGGAAAATCCATTTCCAACATTTCCCCATGCATTTCCGGATGAGTTATTGAAAGCCTTTACAGAAAAAACGGGATACGGCTATATTGGCAACGAAATCGCATCCGGTACGGAAATCATCGAACGCCTGTGGTCGGAACATTTTCGCACGAAACAGCCTATTGTCTATACGTCAGCAGATAGTGTCTTCCAAATTGCGGCACACAACGATGTTATCCCTTTGGAAGAACTCTACCGGATTTGCGATATTACGCGGCGTGAAGTTTGCGTTGGCAAATACGAAGTAGGCCGCATCATTGCCCGTCCATTTGTTGGTGAACAAGGTCATTTTGTACGAACCGGCGACCGCCGCGACTACAGTCGTATGCCCAAACGCAAAATGGTATTTGAATATTTATCGGAAAATGGCTTTTGTGTCGTTGGCGTCGGTAAAATTGGTGATATTTATGCCCATGTCGGGCTTACGGAATCGTACCATACGGCCAATAATGCAGAAGACATGGCAGAACTGACCAAGCAGCTTTTGGCACACCGGCAGGACAAAGGTCTGCTCATGGCCAACTTCGTTGATTTTGATAGTATGTACGGCCATCGCCGCAATGTAACCGGCTATGCCCAATGTATTGAAGATTTTGATGCTGCCCTTGGCGAATTGTTGCCACAGCTGCAGGATGATGAATTGCTCATTATCACGGCTGACCATGGCAACGATCCGACATGGACTGGTACCGATCATACACGGGAACGGGTGCCCCTCATGATGTATAGTCCGGCGTTTACACAGTCAGTAAATGTAGGTATTCGCAGCACCTATGCCGATTTAGGCATGACGATTATGGATAATTTTGGCCTGACAGGACTGAAATTTGGCAAGAGTTTCCTAGCTGAATTGAGGTGATTGTATGTGGCCGATGGAATGTATTGAACACAAGCGGGACGGCAAGGTACTGAGTCGTGAAGAGATACAACATTTTATCGACGACTATATTGCCGGACGGATTACCGATTACCAAGCTGCAGCTTGGCTGATGGCTGTATACCTACGGGGAATGAATGATGCCGAAACGACCAATTTGACGATGACTATGGCGCACTCTGGGGACATGATTGATTTGTCTTCCATTCCCGGGGTCAAGGTAGACAAACACAGTACAGGCGGCATTGCCGACACGACGACGCTGATTGTAGCCCCGTTGGTTGCTGCGGCCGGTGTGCCTGTTGCTAAGATGAGCGGTCGCGGGCTGGGTTTTACCGGTGGTACCGCTGATAAATTAGAAGCTATTCCCGGGTATCAGACGATGTTGTCTGAAGAGGATTTTATACAGCAAGTCCGTCGTATTGGCATTTCCTTGATTACCCAGTCGGGTGATATTGCTCCGGCGGATAAATTGCTTTATGCCTTGCGGGATGCAACAGGAACTGTGGAAAGTATTCCCCTCATTGCCAGCTCGATTATGAGCAAAAAAATCGCTGCTGGTGCAGATGCCATTGTATTGGATGTTAAATACGGTGATGGAGCATTCATGAAAACAAAAGAACAAGCTCGAAAACTAGCCCATACAATGGTACAGATTGGCAAACTGGCCCATCGTCCAACAGCTGCGATTCTTACCTCAATGGAAGCTCCGCTGGGCACGGCTATTGGCAACAGCTTAGAAGTCGATGAAGCCGTAGAGGCTTTGTCCGGCAAAGGCCCTAAGCGACTGATGGAAGTCGTCGAGACATTGGGTGCCTATATGCTGCTTCTTGGCAAAAAAGCAGCCGATGAAGCAGAGGGACGAGAAAAAATTCATCGCGTACTGCAAAGCGGTGCTGGCCTTACTAAATTTAAAGAACTCATTGCGGCGCAGCATGGCAGTATCTCTTGGATTGGCAAACGGCCGCTGACTAAAGCAGCCCAGCAATATACAGCGGTCTGCACCGATGAAGGATATATTACAGCCATTCACGGCAGAGCCTTGGGCGAAATTGCCATGCAGCTGGGTGCCGGTCGTGCGCATAAAGAAGATACTATTGATCCGATGGTCGGCATTCGGCTGTATAAAGAACTCTATGACCCGATTCGTGCTGGTGAACCGTTGTTTACTATTTACGGCAAGGCTGATACTCCGATGATGACGGTGGCACAGCAGATTGCAGACCAAATTATTGTCACGCCGATGCAGGCGGCTTCTATTGAACCAGTCGTTTGTGACGTTATTTATGAATAAACAGCAGGAAGGAGCCGCTGTATACAAAAACGGCTCCTTTTTCATGGCATATTGACAATGCCGTGTACATAAAGATATGTAAGGGCAGCGGTTACAACTGCCTATTTTTTAGAGAAAAGGAAGAACGATATGAACCTCAACAGGCAAATTCCTGTCCAAAAAGGGAAAACCTATACCATTGATGTAGTACGTTTGGGAACCAGTGGAGAAGGCGTAGGAAAATACAATGGCTTTACCGTATTTATACCAGGAGCACTTCCCGGTGAAACGGCAGAAGCCAAGATTATTCTTGTCAAAAAACAATATGCTGCTGCTAAGCTGCTGCGCATTGTCACCGTTTCGCCGGACCGGATACAACCGACATGTCCCGTATATGCTGCCTGTGGCGGCTGCCAGCTGCAACACATTAGCTATGAAGGCGAGCTCAAAGAAAAACGGCAGCAAGTACAAGATGCGCTAGAACGCATCGGTCATCTCAACGATATTCATGTAGAAGAAACGTTGGGGGCTGTCAGCCCTTGGGCATACCGTAATAAGATGCAGTTTCCCGTAGCGGCCGTCGGCAAAAAAAATATAGCCATTGGCTGTTTTGCAGCTGCGACCCATCAAGTCATTGATGTAGCATCTTGTGCCATTCAAAAAGACGGCAATAACCAAATTGCCGCCATTGTTCGTCAATGGATGAAAACCTATAAGATTCCTGCGTATAATGAAGACCTGCGGACCGGTATTGTGCGGCATATTATGGGACGGGTAGGCGTGCACACTGGCGAAATCATGGTCTGCCTGGTTACATCCTGTGACATGGTTCCTCATATGAAAGACTTGGTGCGTATGCTGCGGAGCGAACTGCCACAGGTTAAAAGCATCGTGCAAAACATCAACACACGGCATACCAACGTCATTTTAGGCCCTAAAACGCGCGTTATTTACGGTGCGCCGACGATTCATGATTCCATTGGCCCTTTGACCTTCAACATTTCAGCCCAATCCTTTTTTCAGGTCAACAGTGAACAGGCTCAGCGTCTTTACGAAAAAACCTTGGAATTTGCAGACCTTCAAGGCAACGAAACCGTAGCTGATGTATACTGTGGTACCGGTACGATTACCTTATTCTTGGCGCAAAAAGCAAAACAAGTTTATGGTATTGAAATTGTGGCTCCGGCGATTAAGGACGCCATCAAAAATGCCAAGGACAACCATATCCGCAATGCTGAATTCATTTTAGGTGATGCTGTTTACAAACTACCGGAACTCATCCGAAACGGCATTCGCCCGGATGTCATTGTCCTCGATCCACCACGAGCCGGATGCGGCGAACCAGTTCTTCAAGCCATTGCCCAAAGTAAACCCAAACGCGTCGTCTACGTTTCCTGCAATCCAGCAACACTCGCGCGCGACCTGGCGTATTTAGATAAACACGGCTATCATCCCCAAAAAGTACAACCTGTCGATATGTTTAGCCGGACCCATCATGTAGAAACCGTTGTATTGTTGAAAAGAAAGTAAATAAAAAATAAAAATGCCTATTTTCGGATTTTGTAGAAAATGGGCATTTATTATAGAGTATTCATAAGTAAGATATCTATAATTACTTGGTAAAATTTAATAAAAATCCTAGAAGAGAGGCTTTGAAATGGCAGATAAAAATACAGCTGATATTGGTTTTGAAAAGCAGATATGGGATGCAGCTTGTGTACTTCGCGGCAATATGGATGCATCCGAGTATAAAAATGTTGTTTTGGGATTAATTTTTTTGAAATACATCTCAGATCGCTTCGAGGATAAGTATCAGGAGCTTATTAAAGAAGGAGAAGGATTTGAAGAGGATATTGACGAATATACTTCTGAGGGTATCTTCTTTGTACCAGCTGGTGCACGTTGGAGTGAGATTGCATCAAAAGCGCATACTCCGGAAATCGGAACGGTGATTGATGATGCCATGCGTGCCATCGAAAAAGAAAATAAGCGTTTGAAAGATATTTTGCCTAAGAATTTTGCACGTCCGGAACTGGACAAACGTAGACTTGGTGATGTTGTGGATCTATTCACCAACATCCAGATGATCGAACATGGCAGCGAAAAGGATATCTTGGGGCGTACCTATGAATATTGTCTTTCTATGTTTGCTGAACAAGAGGGAAAACGTGGTGGTGAATTCTTTACGCCTTCATGCGTAGTACGTACTTTGGTGGAAGTCTTAAAACCTTTCAAGGGACGAGTATATGAGCAAAGATGCTTGGGATTGATACAATATTGGGAACGGTGTGCATAGCGAAAAAGTCCATATATTGCGGGGGCTTGGCAAACGTCGGCAGAAGGCCGGCATTTTTTATGCTCTGAAATGCAGGTAGAATCAGAAGGTATCGTATAAGTTCTTAGCAACACTGTGGATATGCCATTAACGATAGCAATGGCATCGTTAATGGTATAGAAAGATAATTTATCGTGTTATCTAACTTGTTTTCTATTGTTTGGTAGTGTTGCTATGGATAAAATAAAAAATGTAGTACAATATTATTATCAATGAAAAGTGTGTTATCGTCTGGATGAGGTGATAATTCATGCGGGTTTACAATTATGCATCTTTTGCTAAGGTGTTTTCGAAGGGCATCATCAAGCCTAATATGACTAAAATTGCTAAGATTTTATTTGAGCCAGTCATTAGTCTTGGAGACTGTGTCAATAGACATGGGGAACCATATACCATCGATAATAAGTCGGCAAGCCTTTGGTATAAACAAGAAGCAGACATTCCAGGCAATTTGAAAAAGGCAGTGAATGATGGCCGTGTATATAAGGGAATAGGGAAATATTTTACTGATGAAGTTTTGGACAAAGTCCTTAGTGGGGTTAAAATCGATGATATGGTGGCTGAGTTGCTAAACCTCATCAAGGAATCAGATTTGTCTGAAATGGAAAAAGGTGATTTAAATAAACTGTATGAGGGTGGTGATTTGGGAGGATTTTTAGGTAGAGCGTTCTTGTATGCCATATTGCAAAACAATATGAAAAAGGATGCATCTTATGAGGACTATTCGAAAACAGCCCAGGCAACAGCCGCAGATATTAACCATGAAATAGAAGCTTTTAGGCAGTTTGTTGGGCAATTCAAAAAGCCTGCTCCGCTGTCTCCACCTTTGACTATTGCAACAGAAGAAATGAAATATGTAACAGAGCTATTCCGCGTTTATCAGGAAAAAACAGGAGTGGAATGTAATTGTGTAAAGGATCTCGATTCATGCCCTAATATGAAAAAGAATTTTAACAGACAAAGAAAAGATTACTATTTAGCAGAAACTATTAGGAGGGGACTTCGAGATACCGTAGCACCACAGGAGGAGGAAAATTTTGAGGCAGTAAAAGAAGAAATGTATGAAGGTGTCGTAACGACGGAAGAAAAAGATTATGCTTGTGGCTATGACAGAATGAACGCTGTAATGGAGCATGCGACATTGGTTGAGCTTTCTTCTAATTTACAAACAGTGACTCTGAATTGGATCGGACCAGGGGAAAAGAAAGGAATTTGTCATATGTTGGTCAATGATGAGAAACTCAGTTGGATAGAGGGTGATTAAGCTGCAAAAGGATATTTTCAATACATTCAGTATCTGTAACCAGGGTGAAACGGCAAGAAAAAATAAAGAAGTATTCAATACAGTTTTCGAAATGGAATTAAGAATAATGCTACTGATGAGTTCCGTACCAGAACTGTTTTTTTCGAGTACTCGTATATTGGCATTTGACTTCATCAATTGTTATGCAAAGGTTTTTGGTATAGCTCTTGAGAATCTGCATGGCAATAATGATTTTATGTATGCTGAAATGGCAGGAAGACGTTCGTTGGTTACAGAAGCAATCAAGAAGTTAGTACGGCATGGAATATTGAAAGTCAAAAATAATCAGGGATATCAGTATAAAATCACAGACTATGGATTGGAGATATCAAACGGCTTTCATAGTACATATGCACAGGAATACCGCAGGGTATCAAGGCTTTCCGCAAAAAAATATAGTTGCAAAAATGATGAGGAACTGCTTCAAGAAATTCAGTATCGTCCTATTGCAAACTAAAGGGGTAAATGTTTATGTTTTACATAAAGTGGATTAAGATTACTGCAAATCAAAAAGAATCAAGAATAGACTTTGCTCCGGGTCTGAATATAATTTATGGTCCATCCAATACCGGGAAAAGTATGGTGTTGGATTGTATAGATTATATGATGGGAGCCGATACTCATCGATTCGATGTCAATTTAAAAGTGGAGAAGATTCAAATAGGAATAGATGTTAATGGGGAAAGCCTTTCTATCAGTCGGGATGTTAACACTAAATCTTTCGAAGTAATTAGTCATATAGACGGTATAGAAACAGCTACTTACAAGATAAAGGGAGGGAAAAAGAATCCACCTATTAATGATGTCTGGATGAAGCTTTTGGACATTCCTCTTGATACTAAGATTCTTAAAACGCAGGAAGGAAAACCGCAGGCTTTGACGGTTAGAACGTTTTATCATACTTTCATCATAGATGAGGACCGAATTCATGATAAAGCCAGTGTTCTTAAAGGAAAGCACGGATTAGGAGGAAAGGTAGGAACCCCGACTTTAACAGCATTATTGTACCTGGGAACAGGTAATAACTATCTTCCAAATTTGGCTTTTATTGATCCCAAAATAAAGAAAGCAAAAGATGAAGGGGTGCTGAAAATTGTCAATAGAGGTATGGGCTTTTTAGAAAGGCAAAAGTCATCTTTTGATGATACATTACCTTTACTTCAACCCGTTGAATTGCAGAACAAAATCAATCAAACAATCGATGAAATCGGAGCTGCTAAAGGAATCCTTAAAGAAGTCCTTAACTTATGCCGTGAAATTGGAGAGAAAATCAATAAAGTAATACGGCAGATTTCGGAAGATGAGGTTTTGATGAATCGGAATCAACTCCTTTTATCACAATATAAGGCGGATATTAAGCGCCTGACCTTTATTGCGGAAGGGAATATGGTTTCGCAAAAAATCAAAACAATAGAAAGGTGCCCTTTCTGCAATGGAGAACTTCCTCATGAATATGAAGAGGATTGTATAGGTTCTGCGATAGCAGAAGAACAAAAAATTGAAATGCAGGTCAGGGATTTGCAATCAGTCCAGGAATCTATACAGGAAGAATATGCTGCTTTGTCAAAGAAAAGAGATATGCTTATTAATCAGAGAAATGAGCAGGAAGAAAAAATACGAGGAGAACTTGAACCTAAAATCCGGCAGTTGAAAAAGCAACTTGATGATTTTAAAATTTCATTGAGATTTGCTGAAATGAATACCATGATTGACCAATTTTCAACATTTCTTAAGCAAGAACGTGATGCTGTTGAGAATGAAGAAACTGCTGACATTCATTTGAATGTAAAAGAGAAATTCAAGGAGGTCTTTAAAGAACTCCTTGATACGGAAATAGACGAACTTTTAAAATACTGCGATTATCAGAACTATTTGGATTCGTATTTTGATATCGATAGCTATGATATTGTCGTTAATGGTCATGAAAAAAAGAGCCAAGGAAAGGGATTCCGAGCTTTTTTGAATACGATACTAGCTGTTGCAATGGAAAATTGTCTGGAAAAGATGGGGCATTATCATCCTACGCTTTTCGTTGTAGATTCCCCAATCCTTTCATTAAAAGAAAAAGATTTAAAGAGAGATTCATATGTTACGGAACCCATGAAAGAGCATTTGTTTAGATATTTTTTGAGAAGGGCGGATTCTCCACAAACGATTGTTATTGAAAATGAAATTCCATCTATCGATTATGAAGGTGCAAACCTTATTCACTTTACAAAAAACAAGGGGATAGGGAGATATGGCTTGATTGACGGATATCAAGACTAAACTATTTGCAATAGGTTTCTCACTAAGGTGAGAAGCCTATTTTTTTTGCCTTTTTTCAGCAAACCATTTTATTCCATTTTATGCCACTCCATGTCAATTACATGATTTTGATTTTGGCATAGACTATAAGCAGTCAAGGGAAAGATACCCTGGCCACAAATAAATCGTAGTCCGAATAGCGCTATAAGGACGGCGGTTGCATAAAGCAGAAGGTACAGCCGATGGTTGTACTTTGCTGATCATGCATCCACCGTGTTTTTCTATGCCTATTTGGGCTGTCAGAAAACTGGCGCTGATGCTGTATCAGTGCCAGCTTTTTGTCTCCGCCGTTCTTCTCGGACGGAATGGAGACAAAAATGGACAAAAAACAGACAAGCAATGAGAAACATTTTTACATTCCTCAGGAACTCACTCCAGAAACCGTCATCACCGAGGAGTACAAGGACTTTGAAGTCCGCTGGTCAAAAATCGGTTGCCGGAAGGTACGTACCATCCTGATTCCGGCAACCGAAGAACAGTACTATGAATTCATGCGTCCGCTCTGGCGGGAAGATAAACGCCAGCAGCGACATGGTGCCGATGAGATATCGGCAGACAAGGCGCAGGATGACTACGAGCTGGAGGTGCCTGACGACTTCAACTTAGAGGAAGAAGTCGTGAAGGAAGAGTTGCTGGCAGCACTGCGCCATGAACTGGCAGCTCTGCAGGATATCGACCGGACCATCCTGCTGATGATTGCCGATGGTTCCAGCGAAGCGGCGACTGGGAAGGCCGTCGGCTTGAGCCAGAAAGCGGTGAACAAGCGCAAACACAAGCTGTATGCACTCCTGAAGAAACATCTCAAAGACTTCCGTTAAGAAGAAAAAGGTCCGGTCACAAAAAATGTGGCCGGACCTTTTTCGGAATCGGTACTTAACGATGACGCGGTTGTCCTATTACTGGTGAAGGGCGAACGAAGAAGCTCTTCAGGAAGGAGGCAGACAGATGATTCACACGCAGACACCTGAAAAACTGGCTCAGCAGCAAAAGCTGGACCGGGAACTGGCGGCGGTGCTGATGTCCATCAGCGTCACGACCCGCAGTATTACCAGGAACATCTATCTCTTATCAATGCAAAGACATGTGAAAGGAGTCAATCCACATGAAAAACGATGAACTGCAGAAACTGGCAGCAGCCCTGGGCGATTGCGGCAAGGCGCTGCTGAAGATTTCCGAAGTCATGGCGGTGAAAGAAGATAATCCGCCAGCTTCGGAAGCGAAATCAGAGAAGGCGGAAAAGCCGCTGACACTGGAAGATGTCCGCAAAGTCGCTGCCGACAAGGCCCGCAAGGGTTTCACAGCAGAAGTCCGCAGCCTCATCCAGAAGTACGGGGCGGACAAGCTGTCCGGCATTGACGCGGCGCAGTACGAAGCATTCCTGAAGGAACTGGAGGTGATTGGCCATGCCGGATAAACATGCGGTGCTGTCCGCATCTTCCTGCTACCGCTGGCTGGCCTGCCCGCCGTCTGCGAAGGAATGTGTCAAGCTGCCGGATACCTCCAGTGAATTCGCCCGGCAGGGGACGGATGCCCATACGCTCTGTGAATTCAAGGTGAAGACGGCGCTGGGGCAGAAGCTGGAAGACCCGACGAGATTCCTGACGTACTTTGATGAGGAGATGGCGGAATGCACTGATGAATACGCGCAGTTCGTCATGGAATGCCTGGCCACAGCCAAAACATCCTGCAAGGACCCGCTGATTATGATTGAACAACGGCTGGACTTTTCCAAGTGGGTACCTGGCGGGTTCGGTACCGGCGACTGCCTCATCGTGGCCGACGATACCCTGACGGTCATCGATTACAAGCACGGCCTGGGAGTCCTGGTGGATGCCGAGAAGAATCCGCAGATGATGTGCTATGCTCTCGGCGCACTGAATCTGTTCGATGGCATCTATGACATCCGCCAGGTATCTATGACTATCTTCCAGCCCCGCCGGGACAACGTCAGTACCTGCACCATGAGCAAGGAAGAGCTGCTCCGGTGGGCCGAAACGGTGCTGAAGCCCGCAGCGGAACTGGCGGCCAAAGGCGAAGGGGAGTACAAGGCTGGCGACCACTGCCGTTTCTGCAAGATCAAGGCGACCTGCCGCAAGCGGGTCGAATACAACCTGGAACTGGCCCGGTATGATTTCGCCGTCCCGTCCACGCTGCAGGATGAAGAAATCGAAGCTGTCCTTTCTAAGGCCGACGAACTGGTGAACTGGGCCGGGGATGTCAAGGAATACGCTTTGCAGCAGGCCCTGTCCGGCAAGCAGTGGGACGGATGGAAACTGGTCGAAGGCCGGTCGAACCGCCGCTATGTAAGCGAAGAAGCAGTCGCCGCCAAAGTGGAAGAAGCAGGCTTCGACCCATATGAAAAGAAGCTGCTCGGCATCACGGCGATGACGAAACAGCTCGGCAAGAAAAGGTTCGAAGAACTGCTGTCAGATTTAGTGGAAAAGCCGCAGGGCAAGCCGGTCCTGGTGCCGGAATCGGATAAGCGTCCGGCCATGCACACCGCGGCAGATGATTTCAATGATGAAAAATAAGGAGGAACTTGCTATGTCCAAGAATTATGTCAATCCGTGCAAAGTGATTACCGGAGTCAATACCAGATGGTCTTATGCCAACGTCTGGGAACCGAAGTCCATCAATGGCGGTACGCCGAAGTACAGCGTCAGCCTGATTATCCCCAAGTCGGATACGAAGACCGTAGAAAAAATCCGCGCCGCCATCAAGGCTGCCTACGAAGAGGGCGAAAGCAAACTCAAGGGCAATGGCCGCGCCGTACCGGCTCTCGAAGCCATCAAGACGCCGCTCCGTGACGGCGACCTGGAACGCCCGGGGGATGATGCCTATAAAGACAGCTTCTTTGTCAATGCCAACTCGGCTGCCAAGCCGGGCATCGTCGATGCTGACTGCCAGCATATCCTGGAA
>JBNMKW010000002.1:0-82317 GCA_050874545.1 Megasphaera sp.
AAATCAATGCATACTGCCTAAAAAAGGATTTCCGCCTCATGTATTTCACTTGTATGACAATCTTTTTCGTTTTTAGCTTTCAGTTTGACGTGCAAAGGAAATGAATGTATTAGCTATACTCCTGTACATGTAAAACTGCATAGTAAAAGGGACTGCCATAAAATGAAATACCAGCTCTCATTTTATTACAGCCCCTCTTTGATATGCCTGACCTGGTTTTTACCCCCACACTCGCCTGCTGGAACGTTCGCTCATAGATGGTCTGCATCCCCCACTACTAGCTCTCTCGCTTTTGCGGCAGGTCTTACTTCTAGGGCGCACTATGATCAGAACCGCTTTTGGCTCCTTACGTGGATCGCTTGGCCTGCGCCTGGCATCGACTTGCAACCACAGCACATATCTTACTTATTATACGAAACGATACCGCATATTGTCAATTTGTTGTATCGAGGTTTCCGTTAAAACTTGTACCCCATACCGACTTGCCATCCTTTGACATTATCATTATAGTTATCGACATCTACCTTGCTGTCACGATATTTGATATGCGCATCCCAGTTGCTTGTAATATCATATCCCAAACCGATTTCATACGTATTCATATCATCGCCTACACCTACGGAAGCAAATCCCTGCAGCTTGTCTGTCAACGGAAGCTGTCCTTTCAGTCCAACTTGATACCCATAATTTTTCTTCGTATTGTATGTATCTGTTTTTACATACGAACCGCCGCCATACGCAGCCAAATACGGTGTAAAGTGATAATTGCCAAGTACGTAATGTTCATTTACCTTGGCGGCATCGCTTTTCGTATAGTTATTGACATACTGGATATCCCATTTATCCGTCAAGGAGTATGTTGCATCACCACCGGTAAAACGGCTGGATGCATCACGGTGGCCTTCTTTTTGCGAAAAGCCGTAGTTGACATTCGCTTTAAAATCACCCTGTTGTGGATTTTTCAAGGGAGCTGCTAAGGAAACAGCACTAACAGAAACTAAAGCAGCCAATACGCTGGCTAATACTATTTTCTTCATAGAGAACACCTCCATCATTCACACAATAACATCATATTATCACATTATATCATATTTACTAAAAAAATAAAATCACGGTTCCTTGGCATATTTTGCTAATAATTCTTCCCCTGCTTCAATGACCTGATTCATAGGAATCACCGAAATTCCTTTATAATTTCCTTCTTTGATGATTTTCTTCATACTTTTGCCAATTTCATACTGATCCGTAGATTCCAAGACAATCGCTTTATCCGTATAGGGACCATAAAACTTAGGATTGCTGGGACCATATAAGGCGACAAGCGGTACATGCTGACTCACGGCAATATGCATTGGACCACTGTCATTCGTAATGAAAAGAGCGCACCGCCGAATAGCCGCTGCCAATTCGCCAATCGAAAACTTACCAGTCCCAATTAACGGCTTTTGTTTCATAAAGGAAACCGCTTCTTCTACCATAGACGCATCCATAGAACCGCCAAAAAAGACGCAGCGGCATCCTTTTTCAGCAAAATAATCCGCAACCGCAGCAAAGCGCTTAGGCGGCCACCGTTTTTGCGGTACGGCACTGCCTATATTAAATCCAATCACAGTATCATGAGGGCCGACTCCGGCCTGTGTATAAAACGCAGCCGCTTTGTCGTCCCATGCCGGGCAAGTAAACAACTCCAACCCATCCGTGCGGTAATCATCAATACCCAGTTGTTCCAATACATTGATGTACATATCAGCAGCATGCAGATGCAGCCGGTCCAGGCGAGTGTACCTGTCCATAAAAGGACGAGCCAAAAAATGACTCATGCCCATAAATTCTTTGGCATGAATGACTGTCGCCAAAAAAGAAGTGCGTTCGTTGGGATGAAGATTAATCAATATATCGTAGTGATTTTTATGTAATTCCCGACCAATACGCCACAATGCACCAATAGAATTATCTTTTCCTTTTTTGTCTACAGTAATGAGATGGTCAATATGCGGATTATAGCGGACTACATCGGCTACTTTTTCATCGACAACCAGTGTGATTTCTGACCCTTGCGCATGGCGCCGCAGTACCTGCAAAAAAGGCGTTATCAAGACTAAATCACCCAAATGCATGAGAAACGTTACTATAATTTTCTTATGGCGTAAATTAATCATCACTATTCACCTTCTTCCGTACAGCCGTATATACCTGCCAAAGTTTGTCCACCGTAATGTGAGCCATGCATTGTGGGTCGTCAATCAAAGGTTGTGCCGGTGTCGCCTTGGAGGTCGGCGAAATAATCATGTGAATGTATGTATTGTCTGCGCCGCCGTACGGCCCCGTTCTATCCGGGCAAGTCGGTCCAAAGAGGGCAATCAATTCTTTTTTTAAGGCATTAGCAATATGCAGCGGACCTGTATCTGCACTGATATACAACCGGGCGTCAGCAATAGCTGCCATCAATTCTTTGAGATTCGTTTTCCCCGTATAGTCAAAAACATGAGAAGACGGCACGCCTGCCGTAATAGCCTGCCCTTTTGCCATATCATCCCGGCTTCCCAGCAGCAATACGTTCATGCCGGTATCCGTGACACGCTGAATAAATTCCTGCCAGTATGCAAGGGGCCATTCTTTTACAGCCCAGCGCGCTCCCGGCACAATGGCAATATAGTTTCCCTGCATTCCATCAGCATGCAGGCGCTGCTGCATCGCAGATCGTACATCCGAAATATCCGGCAATGGAAATTCGATCGTATCAACGTTGCCGCCCAACACGCGAACTGTGTCCAAATATCGTTCAATCACATGATCATACTGATGGCTTCCTTTCAATCCTTTACTAACCAAAAAGCTGCCTTCGCGCATTTCCCAATAGCCGTATTTTTCTTTAGCGCCGCTGTTCCAAGCGACAATCGCACTTTTAGCCAATCCCTGCAAATCAAAAGATACATCAAAATGATAGGCATGCAGCGTGCGGCGCAGCTGCCGCCAGTATGACAGGGATTTCAGTCTTTTTTTATCAATATATACTACATCATCAATATACGGTTTTCCCGGCAGTACAGCAGAAAAGTTTTCATGTACCGCCCAAACAATACGCGCTTTGGGACAATTTTCCCGCAGCGCGTATAGTGTCGGCAGAGCATGAAGAACATCGCCAAGAGAGCTCATCTTGATGATTAATATGTTTTTGTACTCTTTCACGACTGCTTCCTTTCTTCTATAATATGCCGAACAAATACGTCCAATCGGCCGCCTTGAAAGAGATATCCCTGCATGCCGGCACGCTCGCCGCATTCAACATCACGGGGCATATCTCCAATCATAAACGACTGTGCTATATCGATATCATAGTCTTTCACGGCCTGCATCACCATTCCCGGTGCAGGCTTGCGCCAATCGCTCTGTTTATCATAGGCCTTAAGAGGTGCTCCTTCCAAATACGGGCAATAATATACAGCCGTAATCATGCCGCCGGCACGCTTGGCTTCCTGACACATCCAGGCATGCAGTTTCTGTACATCTGCTTCCGTATAATAGCCGCGGGCTACGCCGCTTTGATTCGTCACGACAATAATAGAATAGCCCAGTTTGGTAAGCAGAGCCAGTGCTTCTTTGGCGCCTTCTATCCATTCGAAGTCTTCGATACGGCTCAAATATCCTTTATCGATATTTAAAACACCGTCTCGGTCAAAAAAAACAGCTTTTCTCATTCGTAATACCCATTGCTTTTGTCAAGAACACCGCAGTATTCTTTGACGGCTTCATGAAGCAACGTAAAGCCGCGGTCATAACCAGCTTCCATCAATTTCGTCGTATCAGCTTGCGTATAGCTTTGGTATTTGCCCTTCAAAATATCTGGGAACGGTACATATTCGATATGTCCTTTGCCGCAGTAATCAATTACCCCTTGAACAAATTCATTAAATGAATGACCTACACCGGTACCGCAATTGTAAATACCGGATAATTCCGGATGTTCCCAAAAATAGAAAATAACGTTGACAACATCTTTAACATAGACAAAATCACGAATCTGACCACCGTCCGCATAGCCTGCCGTTCCTTTGAAAAGCGTGATTTTCCCCGTTTTCTGCAATTCATGGAATTTCTGATAAATTAATGAAGCCATGCGGTCTTTATGGTTTTCTTGCGGTCCGAAAACGTTAAAATATCGGAAGCCAACAATCTGGCTCTTGGCTTTCGGCATCATGCGTCGCACATAGCGGTCAAACTGCAGTTTGGAATAGGCATACGGATTTAATGCCTGTTCGCAGGCCGGTTCCTCACGAAATCCGTTTTTGCCGCTGCCATAGGTAGATGCGGAAGATGCATATAAAAACGGAATCTTGCGCTGCATGCAGTACCTCAAGATATTTTTACTGCCTTCATAGTTGTTTTTCATCATATAACGGCCGTCATAATTCATCGTATCGGAGCAAGCTCCTTCATGAAAGACGACGTCAATATAACCGCAGTCAAATGTATCATCCGCCATTTGTTCATCAAAATCTGCATAATCCATATAGTCATAAAAATCAAGACCCTGCAGATTTCGACATTTGCGGCCGTCCGTCAAATCATCAACAATGAGGATATCATTGATACCGCGGTTATTTAATTGTTTTACAATATTGCTGCCGATAAAACCGGCACCGCCTGTTACTATTTTCATAATTTCCCCTTCTTTGCTAAATTGGCTATTTTCTGTACTAATCCTGTTGTAGAATAGCCTTCTTCAAACGAAATGATTTCAACCCGTTTCACATATTCCCTGCCGATAACCTCTTCCGGCTTGTAATCGCCGCCTTTGACAAGAATATCCGGACGTAAAACCTGCAGCAGTTCTGCCGGTGTATCTTCTGTGAAAATAACTACTTCATCAACACAGCCCAGTGCACTCAACAGTACTGCCCGGTCTTCATCATGAACTAGCGGCCGCGTTTCACCCTTTAAGCGCCGCACTGAGTCATCTGAATTTAAGCCAACAACAAGATGCTGACCTAACATAGCCGCTTGCTGCAAGTATAAGACATGACCACGGTGCAGTATATCAAAGCACCCATTAGTAAAGACAACCGTTTCACCTTTTTCCTGCCATTGGCGGATTTTCTGCGCTGTTTCTTCCCAAGTCAAGGCTTTATACGGAGCCCAGCGGCTGGGATGCCATTCCTGCCACAATTTCAACAGCTCGCTGCGATGAATGGGATACGTTCCGACTTTGGCAACGACAATACCTGCTGCCGCATTGGCAATCTGCAAACTCGTGCGGATAGACAAATGACCGGCAATGGCTGCTAAGAATGCCGCCGCCACCGTATCTCCTGCACCGGAAACATCAAAAACTTCCTGCGCCGTAGCCGGATTATTCCAAATTTTGCCGTCTTTACCAATAACTGTAATGCCTTTTTCAGAACGCGTAACCATCAAATGGGCAAAATCATACTGCTGATGAAGCATTTTAGCCGCTTCTACAACAGCATCTCCTTCATTGGGCACTGGCTGCCCCAAGCAGTCTGCCAGTTCTTTCATATTTGGCGTAACAAAATCTGCACCATTATATTTTGTCCAGTTACTGCCCTTGGGGTCTACCAATACAGGAATCCCTGCATTATGTGCTGCCGCAATGACTAAAGCAGCGGCCCTGTCTGTCAGTACACCTTTTTTGTAATCAGATAAAATAATACCATCCAGCCCCTGCTGAATTTGTACCTGCAGCCAAGCTGCCAGGGCATCTTCTTCTGCTGCTGTCAGCGGCGTCACTTCTTCAAAGTCAAGACGAACCATCTGCTGCCGCGAACCTAACACGCGCATTTTAGTCGTCGTCGCATGACCGTGCCGCACAATTAAGCCGCTGTCATCAATAGCAGACGTGTGCAGCAAATTGCGCAGCAGCGCGGCATTGTCATCATCGCCAACCAAACCCGCCGCCATCACATGGCAGTCCAAATTTGCTAAATTAGCAGCCACATTGGCCGCTCCGCCCAATACAGACGATATCCGTTCCACTTTATTGACCGGAACCGGTGCCTCCGGCGATATACGTTCTACGCGTCCAAAAACGTAACGGTCTACCATCATATCACCGATGACAGCGATACGCAGTCCCGGCAATACTGTATTTAAAAAAGCATCTATGTAATTTTCCGTCATTCGTCATTCTCCTATATACAGTTAGTCATCATCTTCATGACGTTTTCCCTTTTTATGACCCATCAAATGTTCTAATTCTGCCATGAAACTATCCAAATCAGCAAACTGACGATATACAGAGGCAAACCGAATATAGGCGACTTCATCTATCGATTTCAATTCATTCAAGACGAGTTCCCCTATCTTTTCACTCGTAACTTCTTGTGCTAGAGAATTACGAATCGTGCGTTCTACTTTCACAACAATGTCGTTCAACTGCTGCCTGGTTACCATGCGTTTATTACAAGCCCGCAGCAAGCCATTGAGTATTTTATTGTGGTCAAATAATTCGCGGCTGCCATCCCGTTTGATTACGGTCAGTGGTACTTCTTCCACCATTTCATATGTCGTAAAACGCCGACCGCACTGCTGGCATTCACGGCGGCGGCGAATAGCATTGCCGTCATCTGTCGCCCGTGAATCTGTTACTTTAGTATCTTCACTTTTACAAAAAGGACATCTCATGGGTATTTCCTCCTAAAAGGTAGTATAGGAATTTTTGAAAAAAAGCGGGTCCGCCAGGATCCGCTTTTATATGTACTATCTTATCTCATCCACGTAGGAATTTCTACGCCGCTTGCATCCTTAGAATCGCTAATTTTAGCAGGTCCTGCATTCTGACCAAATGCCGGAATGGAAGACGGTTCTTTGCCAAAGCCCGTAGCAACCACGGTAATGCGAATAGAATCTTCCATATCTGGATCGATAACAGAACCAAAGATGATATTGGCATCCGGATCGACTGCTTCTGCCACTTTTTCAGCTGCTTCGTTAATTTCGTACAGGCTGATGTCCGGACCGCCTGTAACGTTGAGCAAGATGCTTTGGGCACCGTCGATACCTGTTTCGAGCAAGGAGCTATGAATAGCACCATCAACAGCTTCTACCGCACGGTTTTCACCAGAACCAACACCGATACCCATAATAGCTTCACCTTGGTCAGACATGATTGTCTTTACATCAGCAAAGTCCAAGTTAATAAGACCTGTTGTCGTAATTAAGTCAGAAATACCCTGTACACCCTGACGAAGTACATCGTCGGCAACGAGGAATGCGTCTTTCAACGGTGTTTTCTTATCAATAATCTGAAGCAGTTTATCGTTTGGAATCGTGATAATTGTATCTACTTTTTCTTTTAAGTAGGCAGCCCCTTTTTCCGCTTGTTCTTTACGGCGTTTGCCTTCAAAGGAGAATGGTTTGGTAACTACTGCTACTGTAAGCGCACCCATTTCTTTAGCACATTCTGCTACGATAGGAGCTGCGCCTGTGCCCGTGCCGCCGCCCATGCCGGCTGTAACAAATACCATGTCCGCACCCTGCAGGGCTTTGATGATTTCTTCTTTACTTTCTAAAGCAGCTTGTTCGCCAATAGAGGGATTAGCGCCGGCCCCAAGACCGCGTGTCAATTTTTCACCAATTTGGATTTTTACATCTGCTTTGGAAACTTCCAATACCTGATCTTCCGTGTTTACAGAAATGAACTGCACGCCCTGCAAACCGCTTTCTATCATACGGTTGACAGCATTGTTACCGCCGCCGCCGACACCAATTACTTTTATATTTGCAAACTCTGCCATTTTCATATTTCCTCCTTCAAAATCGTTAACACTGCTATGCAGATAGGATTCTCTATTATTTTACACTATCTTAGAAAAATTATCTACATATTTTTCAAAATCTTTCTTATACTACAAAACAGACTCGCTTTTGCCAGTCTGCTTTGTCCTCTTATTTACTTTTTACTAACGGCGCTTTTACGTCTGTATCAATATACTGAACAGCTAAATGATTATCTCTAACTTCCTGCAGCAATTCACCTGTAATTTCAGCCCGTTCAGCTGGATGATCGCCTTCTCCCAAATGAATAGGCACTGAATCCGTTGTATACACGATGATGTTTTCTGGATTGCCGACATTGATCTCTGCTATCGTATCCCGCAGTTCCGGCGATATATTACGCATATAAACCAACGCCGCATACAAGGAACCATCTGTAATCGTATCCCCTAATAAAAGTGTATCCATTTTCTTGCCAGTCATAATCGGCACCGACACACCTTTAATCTGCGGCTGCATATCAATAACCGTTCCGCCGGCGTCAACATATGCAAAACCATACATCGTCGTAATGACAGCGGCTGCTTTCCGTTCTTTTAAATCGACATGAATCGTAGCCGGAAATTCTCTCGTCACTGATACATGTTCAATCCGCAAATCTTTAGACAAACGATCTTGAATCGTATCCGGCGACAGTTGGATAACATTGACATATCCCGGTACACCGCTGGCACGGTAAACATCATCAAAAGATAAGGTTTCATTGCCGTCTACAATCAATGCCCCAAACGGTATCGGCAGCAAACGCAGCAGCAACCACAGCAAAAAAATAACGATAACCGTAAAAACGGCTAACAGACGACGCTGCCGTTTTCGGCGGCGCCGCTGTATGGCTTTTTCTTTTTTGCTGCGCTGCATTTTATGACGAATAATACGCCGTTTTCTCTGTTTTTGCCTTTCCTTTTGTTCAGATGGCTGCAACGGGTCATTGTCCAATTGCGGCGGCACAAATACATCACGGGTATGAGGAAGAACAGGCGTAATCGTTTGTTTATGATGCGGCATCGTTTTATCAGATGCCGCATAATGGTCTGTATATTCGTTCTTCATGATGAATTCCTAACTAGCTGTATCTATGCAGCCATTAAAATTTGCCAACGGAAGCTTCCAATAAAATTTTTTCACACAAATCTTCAAAGGAGAGATTCATCGCTCTAGCCGCATCCGGCACCAAGCTTGTGGCAGTCATGCCCGGAACCGTATTGATTTCCAGCACAAAAGGATTCCCTTCTTTATCAGTCATGACATCGACACGGGCTACGCCGCTGCAATGGCACAAATGAAATACCTGCAAAGCCAAATCCTGCATTTTTTTAGTCAGCTCTGCCGAAATAGGTGCCGGACAAAGGTGTTGGGTTACACCAGGTGTATATTTGGAATAGTAGTCATATTTGCCGGTACTCGGTACAATTTGAATAACAGGAAATGCCAAATCATCCATAACCGCAACGGTAAATTCTTCTCCATCCAAAAAGGCTTCCACAATAATAGAGCGACTATATTTAAACGCTTCTTCCAAAGCTGGCTGAATTTCTGCTGCTGTCTGCACAATGACAGTACCAATACTGGAGCCTTGCCCTGCTGATTTGATAACAACAGGTAAGGAAAAACGCTGACAAATATCATTGATAATATTTTCAAACGATTCATTGGAAAAATAGTACGCAAACGGGGCCGTCGCAATTCCTGCGCCTTTAAAAGCACATTTGCTCATAACCTTGTTCATGCCGACAGCGCTGGCCATTACGCCCGGGCCTGTATACGGAATACCCATCATTTCACATAACCCCTGCAATACACCGTCTTCGCCGTAGCGGCCGTGAAGTGCATTAAACACGACATCAATCTTTTTTTCTTTTAATTGATCTGCCAACATATTCGGCACCAGCTCAATTGTTTCCGTCTGGTATCCTTTTTGTTTTAATGCATCTGCAATAGCTGCACCCGTTCGTCTGGATACAGCTGCTTCCGTTGAAGGTCCACCCACTACAACAGCTATCTTTTTATCTTTCATCGATTCGTTCATGCTAATTTCCTTTCTTTGCTTCGGCCAGATACTGTTCGCCGACTTTATAAATATCACCGGCACCCATTGTAATAACTAAATCAAACGGCCGTGCATTTTCTTTAAGATATGCTACCAAATCTTCCTTGTGGGGAATGTAGGTAACGTCTTGTCCTGTTTGTTCTGCTACTTTGTCGGCAATCAGTTGACCCGATATACCGGGAATAGGATCTTCTCCAGCACTGTACACATCGGTAACAATCAGCTTGTCTGCTTTCACAAAGGCCGTACCGTATTGATTCAGCAGCAGCTTAGTCCGCGTATACCGATGCGGCTGAAACAGACAAACAACACGATGTGTCCCCATATCACGGGCTGCCGTTAATGTCGCATTGATTTCTGTCGGATGATGGGCATAATCATCGACTACCCATACATCCCCGACAAATCCTTTCGTCTGAAAACGTCGTTTAGCTCCATGGAAATGAGATAAAGCCTGGGCAATATCAGCAAATTCCAAGCCACAAAGGCGAGCTGCAGCAATCGTTGCCAAGGCATTCAACGCATTATGGCGACCGGGGACACACAATACGATTTCGCCAAGGAGCTGTCCTTGATACGATACATCAAAATGAAGTTTTCCCTGTACATAGTGCAAATTAGATGCCTGATAATCTGCTTTCTGCACAATGCCGTATGATACGTACCGACGCTGCAAAGACGGTGCTAAGGCACGAATTTTATCGTTTTCAAAGCAAAGAACTGCCGTGCCTTCGCGGGCATCCAATTTCTGAATAAATTTCTTAAAGGCTTCAATTACATTCGCTAAGGAACCATAATGATCCATATGGTCTGCGTCAATATTGGTGACGACAGCAATATACGGATTTTGTTTAAGAAAGGTACCGTCGCTTTCATCGGCTTCTGCAATAACATATTTACCCTTTCCCAAAATGGAATTGCTATGCAGATAATCGACTTCACCGCCAATAACCAGTGTTGGATCTGCACCACATTCTTCAAACACTTGCCCCAGCATGGAAGATGTTGTTGTCTTGCCGTGGGCGCCGGCTACAGAAATGCCCTTGCCCCAGCTCATGATATGCACTAGCGCATCAGACCGGTGAATAACCGGAATATGTCTGCGTCGTGCTTCCACGACTTCAGGATTAGTATCCCGAATAGCGGAAGAAACGACTACTACTTGGGCATCCTGCAAATTTTCTGCACACTGCCCAATGCAAATACGTGCTCCTTTTTTTACGAACCGGTCCGTAATCACAGACTGCCTAATATCAGAACCGGAAACATGGTACCCTTTTTCTATAAAAATATTAGCAATCGCCCGCATGCCTGCACCAGCTATGCCTATAAAATGAATATTCTGAATTGTATCTAAATTAATCATGCTCTTATGTACCCTCCTACATATCCCCTCAGTGACGATGACGGGCAATGGATAATGCCAAACGGGCAATATCCTGGGCGGCCTGTGGTTTCCCCAGCGCTTTGCTAGCTTTGGCCATCGCCTCTAAAGCACCTGGATCTTCTTTTAAATGTAAAATTTCTTCCAATAAGTCGCGTCCTGTCAGCATTTTGTCCAAAATCATTTTGGCCGCGCCGCACATCACAAGGGCCTGTGCATTATACCGCTGATGATCTTCTGCTGCATACGGATAGGGAATTAAAATAGATGGTACGCCGCGTACAGTCAACTCAGCCAATCCCACAGCACCAGCCCGGTATACAGCTAAATCAGCAGCTGCCAGTGCTGACGGCATGTGATGCAGATACGGAATGATGCGGCTGCCTTTACCATAGCGCCCTTTACCGTCAATACCATCAAGCTGTTTCACAACGCGGTCATATTCATGATCACCTGTAACATGCAGAATTTGTATCGTATCGTCATCCTTAAAATATTTATGCACTTCAATCATGGCCGTATTAATACTGCGGGCACCGCGGCTGCCGCCGGCTACAAGAAGCGTAAACTTATGCGCATCCAGACCTAAATAGTCTCTACCGCATTCTTTTGTAACAGTAAGAATATCTTTTCGAACAGGATTACCTGTATACACTAAAATGTTTTTTCTCTTAAAACGATTTGCCGCTTCTTGGTATCCTAAGGCAACACGATTAACAAACTTGCTCAAAATCGTATTGGTAACGCCAGGAATAACATTTTGTTCCTGAATCAGTGTCGGAATTCCGCTCAGACTGGCTGCCAGCAGCACAGGACCGCAAACAAATCCACCTGTGCCAATAACGACATCCGGTTTAAAATGTCGAATAATGGATTCTGCTTTAAATAAGCTGCCTGCTGTTTTTCCCAATGTTACCAAGTTGCGAAATGAAATTTTTCGTTCCAGCCCGCGCACATCCAACGTGACAAAAGGCAGTCCTTCTTTAGGAATTAACGTATTTTCCAATCCAATTTTAGAACCAACATATAAAAATTCCGTTGGTTCCATATCAGCAATAGCCCGCGCAATAGTAATTGCCGGATATATATGGCCGCCTGTTCCGCCGCCGGAAATAATGACTCGACGCATGGTTTTGTCCCCCACTTTTCACCTAATTATATTGCATTGACGATGCCTTTAAAGACCCGTCCTCGTTGTTCAAAATTATCATACATATCAAAGCTGGAGCACGCTGGTGAAAGCAGTACAGACTGTGGTGCCTTAGCAATCTTGCGAGCTAACATGACAGCTCCTTCCATACTGTAGCCAGTACGACGAATATCGGCCACGCCTGCTTTTTTAGCCGCTTCTTCAAAACGATCGGCAGCCTTGCCAATCAAAATCAGCGTATCGACCCGTTTAGCAACCAGTGTCATAAATTCATCCAGCGGTGTCATTTTATCATAGCCGCCAGCAATCAAAATCAAATGTCCCTGCGGAAAAGCTTCCAATGCTTTAATAGATGCATCCGTATTGGTACCTTTAGAATCATTGTAGTACGTCACGCCATGAATCGTCCGTACTTTTTCCAGTCGATGTTCTACACCCTTAAAGGATTGTAAAACCGTACGTATCGTTTCTAACGATACACCGGCGGTATACGCCATTAAGGCCGCAGCCAAACAATTTTGAATATTATGCTTACCAAACAGATGTAAATCTGTTTCTTGGCAAATCATAGTATCCGTACCACTCATGCGCAATATCAACTTGCCGTCTTGATAAAAAGCACCGGCAGGAACTTCTCCCTGCGTTGAAAACCAGACCACATTGCCGGTCATATCAGTTTGCATGGCTTTAACGCGTTTGTCATCATAATTTAAAACAGCGTAATCTGTTTTATCCTGGTTGCGGAAAATCCGTTCTTTGGCTGCCGCATATGCTTCCATCGTATGATGACGATCCAAGTGATCCGGCGTAATATTCAAAATCGTCGCCGCTTTAGCTTTCATTGTCTGTGTAAATTCCAGCTGAAAACTTGACAGTTCTGCTACTACGACAGCATCTGCCGGCAAGTCCTCTGCCTGTTCAGAAAGGCCGATACCGATATTGCCGCCTACGACAGTTCGGCGTCCCGAAGCTTTCATAATTTCACCAAGCAGAGTCGTCGTCGTCGTCTTGCCATTCGTACCTGTTACGCCCAATATATCTGCATCCGTTACACGGCAAGCTACTTCTACTTCGCTCCAAATAGGCAGTTGCCGCCGTATCGCTTCTTTCATAATGGGAATTTCCGGTGAAATAACTGGGGAAGGAACTACAATATCTGTGCCGTCCAATAAAGAAACATCCTGACTGCCAAATACCAGCTGCACACCTGCTGCCGTGATATCTGTCCACGGTGCCTCACTAGCGTCAATTTGTTTCATGTCATTTAAAACAACCTGCCCACCGTGGCGAACCAATGCCATCGATGCCGCCCGGCCGCTGATTCCAGCCCCAATAACTAATATCTTTTTTCCAGAAAAATCCATTATGCTCATAATGTACACCCGCTTTATATGAATGATAAAATAGTTTATTTACAGGACAATACAACAATAATCGCTAAAATAGCCATGATTGCTGAAAAACTCCAAAACACAGTAACAACCTTAACTTCGCTCCATCCGGATAATTCAAAATGATGATGAATCGGACTCATTTTGAACACACGAACGCCGCGTGTTTTGAAAGAAACAACTTGGATAATGACCGATAAGGCTTCAATAACATACAGCCCGCCGGCAATAATGAGCAGCAATTCTGTTTTAGTTAAAATAGCCATTGCTGCCAGCGCACCGCCTAATGCCAAGGAACCGGTATCGCCCATAAACATCTTAGCTGGATGCTGATTAAAGAACAAGAAGCCCAGGCAGGCACCTGTCAGGGCCGCTCCAAACACAGCAAAGTTTGCATATCCCAATGCAATGGCAATGACAACATAGGCTACTGATGTAATTGCACAAGAACCAGCTGCCAAGCCGTCCAAGCCGTCTGTCAAATTCACGGCATTGCTCGTGCCGACAATCATAACGAATACAAAGACATAATATGCCCATCCTAAGTCAATGTTCCAAGACGTAAACGGAATCCAAAGCGTTGTCGGGAATTGCAGGAACGTATCTAAGATGTAACAAAATATAGCTGCCATGACAAACTGCCCCAGCAGTTTTTGTTTAGCCGTCAGTCCCAAATTGCGGTGTTTGACAGCTTTAATACTATCATCTAAAAAGCCAATAATGCCATGTCCAAACATCAAAAATAAGGCTAACCCTTTTCGTAAATCCCATGGATTAAAAATAAAGCAAGAAACAATGACGGCTACTAAAATCAAAATACCGCCCATCGTAGGTGTACCAGCTTTGTATTTATGGCTCTGCGGACCTTCTTCCCGTTCCGATTGACGAGCATGAAATTTCTTTAATTGAGAAATGACTGGGCGTCCCAGTACTAACGCTATAATCAAGCTGACTGCAAATCCCAGCATCAGCGTATGTAACATTCACATTACTTCCTTTCAAAATATGGCAGTATTTTTTCCATTTCAAACGTGCGTGATCCTTTGAGAAGAATCGTATCTGACGGTTGCAGCAGCTCTTGCAGTTTCGCCGCCGCCTCAGCATGCGTCTGCACAGTATACACCGCTTTCATGCCTGCCTGACGAGCCGCTTCTGCAATATACGCGCCCAAATCGCCCAGCGTAATCAATACGTCAATCTGCTCTTGCACAATAAGCCGACCGATAGCCGCATGTTCTTTAGGAGCCCAATCTCCCAACTCGCCCATGCCGCCTAATACAGCAATTTTGCGTCCCTGTGTCAACGATGCCAATGTATGAACGGCGCTGCTCATGGAAGCAGGATTTGCATTATATGAGTCATTAATAAATGTATACGATCCAATATGGACTAATTCTTCCCGCAGCGGCACTCCTTTATACGATGCCATCCCCTGCTGCATTTGTTCTGCTGTCAGTCCGACAAGTTGTCCGACAGTAATCGCAGCCAACGCATTATATACATGGTGACGGCCAATCACCGGCACCTGAACAGCAAAACTTTTATCTGCGCAATGACATGTAAAGTGAAGACCTGATTTATCTATGCGCACATCCTCTGCCCGCACAGCAGCTGTTTCTTTCGTTCCGTAAGAAATAACGTTTCCCTTGCAAAGCGATGCCATCGGACGCACAAAATCATCATCTTCATTTAAAACAGCCGTTCCCTGTGCATCCAGCGCCTGTACCAATTCACTCTTCGCTTTGGCAATGTTTTCTTGGGAACCCAGCAATTCAATGTGACTTTTACCGACATTGGTTACTACACCTATGGTTGGTTCGGCAATAGCTGCCAACGCTTGTATCTGTCCTAAACCCCGCATTCCCATTTCTACAACGCAGGCTTGATGTTCTTTTGTCAGCTGCAGCAATGTTTTCGGCAAACCGATTTCATTATTAAAATTCTTTTCCGTCTGCAGCACAGTATATTTCTGTGCCAGTACGGTAGCAATCATATTCCGTGTCGATGTCTTGCCGACAGAACCAGTTACGGCAATCACAGGAATAGCAAAACGGCGACGATGGAACCGTGCCAGACCTTGATACGCTGCTACCGTATCCTGAACGACAAAAATCGGCGCATCGACTGTTTTATATTCATCACGGACTTCGGAAACAACCGCTCCGGCAGCACCGTCCTGCAGTGCCTGAAGAACAAAGTTGTGTCCGTCAAAACGTTCTCCCTTAAATGCTACAAACAGTGAGCTGTCGGCAATCGCACGGGTATCTGTATCTACTTCAGAAAAAACAACATCTGTTGTGCAAGGTGCCAGCAACACTCCCTTCGTCGCTTCTTCTACTTCGTGAATTGTAAACATAGCCATTAGTTATCTCCCTTATGCAGTGCCTGTACAGCCTTACGTGCTTCTTCACGGTCATCAAAATGAATGGTGCCGTTTTTCAAAATTTGATATGTTTCATGTCCTTTACCGGCAATCAGCACAATATCTCCCGGCTGTGCCAATTCGACAGCGCGGCAAATAGCCGTTCGGCGATCCACGATTACTTCATGATGCTGTCCCGGTTTTAAGCCTTGTTTGACACCGGCTTCTACTTCGGCCACAATTGTATCTGGATCTTCCGAACGGGGGTTATCCGATGTAACAATCGGAATATCTGCCAATTCTGCACCGATTTTCCCCATAATCGGGCGTTTCGTCTTGTCACGGTCGCCGCCGCAGCCAAAGACAGCCAAAATCCGGTTTGGTTTCATAGCTCGTGCCGTTTCCAAGGCCTTTTGCAGACTGTCCGGCGTATGGGAATAATCAACAACAATAGCAAAATCCTGACCGGCTTCTACCAGTTCAAACCGTCCCGGTACAGAATGGAATGTCTGAATTGCCTTATCAATCGTTGCTTCATCAACGCCTTCTGCATGAGCCGCACCAATCGCTGCCAGCGTGTTGTATACGTTAAATAGCCCCGTGATGTTCATATGCAGCTGTACGTTGACAAAAGGACCGACGACATCGAAAGAAGATTTTTTCAATTCAACTTTTAAATGGGAGCCTTTAAGGTCTGCATCTTTTTCCACACCATACGTCAGTACTTTGCATTGGCAGGCTTTGAGAATATCTTTAGACCATGGGTCATCTATATTGACAACAGCCGTTTTATTTTCTTTGACATGATCTGCCAACGTCAAGCTTTGGAACAATTTAGCCTTGGCAGCCACATAATTTTCCATTGTCTTGTGGAAGTCCAAATGATCTTGTGTCAAGTTAGTAAATACTGCTGTATCGTATTCGATACCGGCTACCCGGTTCAATGCCAACGCATGGCTGGATACTTCCATCACAACATGCGTCATGCCTTTTTCATACATCAATGCCAAAAAGCGCTGCAGTTCGACAACATCAGGCGTCGTATTGTGAATCGGCAGTTCTTCGTCATCAATCAAGGCATGAATCGTACCAATGACACCGACATGATACCCGGCCGCCCGCAGTATATGCGCAATAATATGGGTCGTCGTCGTTTTGCCGTTTGTACCCGTAACGCCAATCATGCGCATTTTTTTACCTGGATAATCATAAAAATACGGCACTATATCTTCCAAGGCATGATGAATTTCCGGCACTAAAATCTGCACGGCACCGCTTGGTAAATTCAAATGCTTCGTTGTTAATACCGCAACAGCCCCCTTTTCTACAGCTTGGGCCGCAAATTTAGCGCCGTCTACATGAACGCCGGAAATGCAGACAAATAAATACCCCGGCTGGATTTCGCGGGAATCAGAAGAAATCCCGGTAACTTGTGTTTGACTGTTACCGTCAATCGTATATATACCTTTGATTTGTTTGCAAAGTTCCTGTACTGTTTTCATACTCTGTTCCTCCTCGTATACTAAATCATATCGCAATGTATGTAATGGAAACAACAATAGCAGCCTTTGCACAAGGCTGCTGAAGTTATGAATTATCGACTTTTCGTAGCAGCATGTTGATTTGAAGATGGTGCATACAACACATGAGCTGGCATTACCATTCCCATTTTTTTAGTAGCCATAGTATAAATCCGTTCAGGAGATTCTAATCTAGCTATATCGACACGCAAATTATCATTTTCCCGTTGCAGCTGCTGCACCCTTTCTTTTTCCTGCATCAATGTATAGCTGCGATCAGATTGAACAGCCTTAATAAAAACATTTGAAGCAAGAAATATACCTATCAGCATACCAAGAACGATAGTACGCTGAATTATTGTGTTAAAATGACGCTGCATGATCCTGAAGGTTTCTACTGAAATGGCGTGATTTTCCCTGCTTTCTTGTATGTATTCTGCTTTTCTAGCCAGCATATTATATCACATCCATTTAAATAGTTAAATATATTAAAAAGTGTTCGTATATGTTTACTTTCGTATTCCTACACGCAGTTTGGCACTGCGCGCACGCGGGTTTATCTCCAATTCTTCGGCTGACGGTACAATAAGCTGGCGCTTAGCTTTTAAAATAGCCTTGTGATGACATACGCACACGGGCATATCGGGCGGACAAATACAATCTGTCGCCATCAGTTTAAACACTTTTTTGGTAATCCGGTCTTCTAATGAATGGAACGTAATAACGCAAATACGGCCTCCCGGCTTAAGCCGCTGTGCCGCATGCTCCAATGCATCATGAAGAATGCCCAATTCATCATTTACTTCGATGCGGATAGCCTGAAAGGTTCGTTTAGCCGGATGCGGACCATCCTTTCGGGCTCCTGCCGGAATAGCTTTTTTAATAATCGACACAAGCTCGCTCGTCCGCTCAATTGGTTTTTCCTGTCGTGCTTCCACAATAAATGCCGCAATACGCTTCGCCCAGCGTTCCTCGCCATATTCTTTGATGATATGATACAGTTCTTCTTGGCCGTACGTATTGACAACATCATATGCGCTTTTTCCGCGGCTGTTGTCCATACGCATATCCAGCGGTCCGTCCTGCATATAGGAAAAGCCCCGTTCCGGCGTGTCTAATTGATAACTAGATACGCCTAAGTCAAACATGATGCCATCTACGGTTTCAATTCCCAATGTATCTAAAACTTCATTCAAAAATCTAAAATTGCGCTGCACCAAGGTATGCCGGCAAGGTATATCAGCCAGCCGTTCTGTCGCCGCCGCAATGGCATCCTTGTCTTGATCCAAGCCAATAATTACCGCATCCGGATGCAGACGCTGTGCCAGCGCATACGTATGGCCGCCGCCGCCCAGCGTACAATCGACATATATACCATCTGGATTAGTTACTAAATTGTCTATCGTTTCTTGACGCAGCACACTCACATGATGAAAATTCATCTTTCCTCCTAAAAATCCAGTTCCAGCGATTCGTCCAAACTTTCCGCGATTTCTTCCATATCAGGAACAATTTTTGCTGCATACGCAGCATACGATTCAGCATCCCAAATTTCTACTTTATCGCCTGTCCCAATAACGGTTACTTCTTTTTTTAGCTTGGCATATTCGCGAAGCGTACCGGGAATCAAGACCCGTCCTTGTTTATCAAATTCCACTTCAGACGCACTACCAAACAAAAAACGTTTAAACGCGCGGACATTTTCTTTGGATGCTTTCAGCTTTTTCATACCGTTTGCCAAGTTCATCCATGCATCCATCGTATATACAGAGAGACAGCCTTCCAGTCCACGGGTGACAACACAATGAGGCCCTAATTCATCTCTGAATTTGGCCGGCAAAATCACGCGTCCTTTCGCATCGATGGAATGCGAATATTCTCCCATGAACATCGACCCGTCATCTCCTCTCCGCGTCTTTCACTTTTCACCACATTTTACCACATTTTCACACTATCTGACAATAAATATCCTGTGATTATACAAAAGTATCTAAAAAAAATCACCGTGTCAAAGACACAGTGATTTTTTAGTTCTCTTCGCTATCGTTTATATCGTCTTCAGTGCTTCTATACTATGGTTGTAAATGACAATATCATCTTGACCCAGCTTGGAAAGATCACAGCGGCGTACTAGCTCAGCCAGACTATACACGCCTTTTTCATCAATAAGGCCGCCTTGATACGCCAAATACGATAAAATTGCTTCAGGCGCCACACCTTCATCCCGCAGCTGGCGAATTGTTAAGCCATGCTGCCTTTTAGACAGACGAAATCCGTCAGTATCCACCAGCATGGGAACATGCGTATATACGGGAGGCGTGTATCCCAATAAAGAAATAAGCCAAATCTGCTGTGCTGTCGAAGACAATAAATCCCGTCCGCGCAACACGTGCGTAATGCCCATCATGCCATCATCAACAGATACAGCCAACTGATAGGCATACATATTATCGGCCCGGCGTACAACAAAGTCTCCACATGTTGCCGGTAAATATGCCTGCTGCGGCCCATATACGCCGTCAGTAAAGGTAATCGTCTCTGCCGGCACATGAATACGCCAAGACGGTTTTTTAGTCATACGCTGCCGTTCTTCCGGCGTCAGCGCATAACAGTGACCGTCATATACCGTATGCTCTCCTGTGTGAGGCGCACCAATCGCCTGTAGTCTAGCTCGGCTGCAATAGCATGGATACAATCGCTCGTAATGCCGCAGCTGTTCCAGTGCCGCATCATATAGGGCATACCGTTTTTGCTGACAGTACGGGCCGTACGCACCGCCTGTATCCGGTCCTTCATCCCATATTAGCCCCAGCCAATGTAAATCTTCCAGCAAAGCCGAGCGAAATACAGGTTTAGACCGCTGTTCATCATTATCTTCGATGCGAAGCACCAACGTGCCGCCTGCCTGCCGAACCTGCAGCCAGCAAAGAAATGCCGTCCAAGCGTTGCCCAAATGCATATATCCTGTAGGACTCGGTGCAAACCGTCCTCTCATACCACTCATATCTTAATCCGGCAGCGAAATAAGCTGATCAAACCAGTTTGCTTCTTGGCGAATTTTGGCTTCATTCCCCATAACGCAAACATTATTGTCTTTCATGACAGCACGAATTAGCGGAGCCAACGCCCGAATATCAGCGGCTGTCGTCTGCAGGAGCTGATCACGGCGTGCTTGCGCTGCATCCTGCGTCGTTCCCGTAAAGTACCGATTCATGGCTTTATCGCCGCGCAGAGACGGCGTCAGCGGAATATCAATCCGGCTCAGCGTGCCGATGACATATTTTGTCATTTCTCTGTCCGATACATCAAAGGCATCTAAATAGTCAGCCAGTGCGTTGTATGCGTCAATGCTATGTCCCAAATTCGGGTCGCGATACGAGCATAATACCATATCGCCGTTATCGTAAAAGCGCGTAAAAGCACCGTACGCACCACCCTGCACGCGGATTTTAGTCCACAAATATCCATACTGCAAAATCGTATCAAGTACCATCAAAGAACCGGTATAGGAATAGCCATGGTCACGGAAGTTGCCGCCTTTGGCTACGTACTGGACTTTGCCGCTGGTCATAATGCCTTCATTTTTCTGTGTCAGCGCAAATTGGCACAGCGATGTCTGTTTTTCACCGGCTGGCAATGCCTGCGTCCATGTCGACAGCAATGACATGGCATGCTTCTTATCTTCTTCACTGCTCGTAATTTCCAAGGTCATCGACGCACGCGTAAATATTTTTTTCATCGTCTGTTCCAAACGAGCAGCTACAGATGCGCTGTTTTCACGTATTTGAGCTGCAATCCGGCTAATAAATTCATAGTAGGATAATTCACCGGCATCACAAAACGCTTCAACAGGTGATACGTAAGACAATACGCGATGCATGACAATCGTATGGCCGCGGCGGAAAGCATCCATATCCCAGCCGGCTTTGGTTTCTTCAATTAATTCAATCAACCGATCCGTATTGGTGAAGACTGTATCCAGCGAAATCTCTTTGAGCAGTGAAATGGCCTTATCCAAATTCTGGCTCAATACTTTGGCCTTCAATTTGAAAACCGGCGTGTAATTCTTGTTGTTTGTGCGGTCTGAAAATGCCGACACGGTGCTGTCAATGCCGCCGGTATGCAAATCAATCAGCGAAGCGATTTCCATATATGAATGCGTTTTCGTATCCAAATCACCGAGCAAATCACTGAGCAAATAAACATATGGAATGTCTTCAGCCGTCATGCCGTGTAAATCAAAATAGGCATTGAGATAGGTAATACCGTTCGTAAAATCAGGTACATAGCAAATATGAATTCCGACATTATCTTCTTCATGCATAACAATAGATTCTGCTTTCTGTTCCAAGTCACTACGGGACAACGTCGGAATCGTCATGAGAGCTTCAGGTGAATCCGGCGTAGCCTGCCGTTTTTTCAAAGCCTGCGTAGCCGTCATAATCTGTTCAATATCAGCAGCAGACAATGTAGCTTTATAGGCTGCTAATTTTTCTGCCATCGCTTTATCATGTTCTTCTGTAAGTCCTGGCTGCGGCACCAATGATACTAAGGCAAAATAAGGATTGTCAAGAATATATTTTTGCAAAATATGTTCATAATAACCATTTTTCATGCCTGCACGCAGTGTCTTGAGTGATTCTTCATAGCGAAGCGGTTCCAGCGGGTCTTTGTCATACAGCCACGTATCCATGCAGCGGATGCCATAAATTAAGCCTTTGGGGCGGCCAGCAAAATCAGCTTCCCGCAACGTAAATTCAACACGGTTCAATGCGCCTTCCAACATAGTCTTATCGATGCCGTGTGCTACCATATCTTCCAGCACCTGTCGTACTATCGGCAGAATTTTTTCCTGTGCGTCCGGATCAGAGCCATTGACAGCAATACTCCACAGCGGCTGCAGTAGTCCGTCTTGGAAATCGCCGGAAATATCCTTGCCTACGCCGGCATCGACAAGTGCTTTTTTCAACGGGGCCGCCGGAGACTGCAACAGTACATACGTCAACACTTTAAACGCCAATCCCAGTGTCGTATCGATGGCGTCGTCTACTACATACGTTAAGCTGTGCAACGTTTTATGTGCCGTTTTTTCCTCCTTAGCAATACCGTACGGATACGATTTAATCACGCTGCCAGTAGGAATCTGCCGCGTAATGGCCGAATCAATTGCTTCGACGTGAAAATGGCTCAAATATTCATCATTGATAAATGCCAGCGTGCTGTCTATATCCATATCGCCGTACAAGAAAATATAGCTGTTGGCTGGATGATAGTATTTAGCATGAAACGCGGCAAAGGCTTCCTGCGTCAGCTGAGGAATGCAGTCCGGATCGCCGCCCGATTCCACACCATACGTTGTATCCGGGAACAAGTTGTCCATAACATGCCGTTCCAACTGGGCATCCGGCGAAGAAAACACACCTTTCATTTCATTATATACAACACCGCTATAGGTCAGCGGGCTGTCTGCCGATGCCATTTCATAATGCCATCCTTCCTGCATTAAGACTTCCTTATCTTTCAGCATATTGGGGAAAAATACTGCATCTAGATATACATCCATCAGATTTTTAAAATCGATTGCGTTGCGGCTGGCTACCGGATACATCGTTTTGTCCGGAAAGGTCATCGCGTTAAGAAATGTATTCAGCGAACCTTTGACAAGTTCAACAAACGGTTCTTTCAGCGGGAATTTCCGGGAACCGCAAAGCGTAGAATGTTCGCAAATATGCGGTACGCCGGTGCTGTCAGTTGGCGTCGTGCGAAACGAAATAGAAAATACTTTGTTGTCATCTTCATTTTGAATATACAAGAGCCGTGCGCCGGACTGAACGTGACGCATTTCATAAGCCTGGCTGTCTAATTCTTTCACATATACGGCACGGTCCACCTGAAATCCATGTACCATCATGCCTGTTTTTAATTCCATAAAAATACCTCTTCTCTATTTATCTAGTATAATTCTTTGCAAATCAACAACCGTTGGCGCAAAAAAATCTGGGGGATATGCGTTTCGTTCCTGCTCATTGCCATATCCATATCCCACAGCAATAACCGGAATACCGACAGTTCGAGCCCCGATAACATCAAATTTTCTATCCCCAACCATAACAGTGTTGTCTTGATATGCTGGTCCAATATGCTGCAGAATTCGTTGTATAATATCTGCTTTCGTATCTGTACCGCCAACAGCTGGACCGGCAATTTTTTCTACATATGGCGCAATACCAAATTTTTCACAAATCGCCTGGGCATGCACCTGCGGTTTGGAAGTCGCCACAAATGAGCGAATTCCCTTTTCCTTCATCTGCTGCAGCATCGGTACAATACCTTCAAAAGCTCTGTTTTCAAATTTGCCAATCGTACTGTACCGCTGCTGAAAATATGTATAGGTTTTCTTTGCTTTTTCTTCAGAAAATCCATATACATGCTGAAACGTTTCAAGAAGCGGCGGACCTACGACCGTATGCTGATCCAACCGTCCTTCTGTTGATTCTCCCATTTGAATCAACGCATATTCTACGGACTTAATGATTCCTTCTTGGGAATCAGTTAACGTCCCATCCAAATCAAAGAGTACATAGTTGTACATATACAACCTCCTAATAAAACCATTTCAAACACGCTATAATCATACCATGTTTGTAGTATTCGGGCTAGTGGTGAGAATGAATATAAAAAAGCTAGTCATGTATTTCAAAACAAAAATCATGACTAGCTCTTATGTTTTACTATACTATAGCTTTTTGATTATATGAGCTGGAACATGTTTTACATCACGTACGCCTGTAATCATCATGGCATCACATAATTCCCGTTTAAATGTATCCAGCAGCATACGAACACCTGCCGTACCGCCGCCAATAGCCGCTATCGCTGCAGGGCGGCCAATCAAAACTGCATCAGCCCCCAGAGCCAGCAGTTTCAATACATCTTCTCCATGACGCACGCCGCCGTCGGCAAAAATAGTCAAACGACCTTTGACGGCTGCCGCAATATCCGGCAGCACATCAGCAGTCCCTACCATACCATCCAGCACACGGCCGCCATGATTACTAACAACAATACCCTTAGCACCGGCATCTGCACATGCTGTCGCTTCTTCTGCCGACATCACGCCTTTGACAATAAACGGAATATGTACGGATGCGGCAATATTAGCAATACTTGCTGCACTTTTGGGCCCGACAGGCTGTCCAAAAATCCGCATATTGATCAGCGTAGCTGCATCAATATCACTCGCTACAGCCGGCGCGCCGGACTGTTCTGCCAATACAGCTTTTTCTATAATTTTTTCATCTTCCCGCGGCTTAATCGTCGGAATGACGTATCCCGGACGCTTTTTGCAAGAGGCTATCCCAGATGCATACATGTACGGTGCGCCGCTGTCTCCGGTAAAGGCCATCGTCCCCGCTTCCATAGCTCCCTGTGTCACAGCTTCGTCATAAGCTTGTTCCACTGCTGCCGGATCTCCATCTACCTGTGCATTGAGAACAATGCCGCCAACTGGAGCTACTAAGATGGGCATACGCAATGTATTGCCAAACAATGAAATCGTCGTATCTGGTTCTTCCACACCAGACATACTCCGCATAATCAATCCATATTCTTGCAGTGATGCCAAATTCCGCCGAAAAGAACTCCCCGTTCGCAATCCGCCAAACCCAGGAATCATACCGGCGCACGCCTTGCCATTGCAAACCGGACAGACATGGCATCCTTTCATTTTACATCTAGCTGCATCCCGTATTTCTTTCATATTCACACCAATTCCTCCTTATAACAGAAAAAGCTTACCATTATGATGATAACACATAATGGTAAGCTTGCCTACTAACAGTGATTAGTCCATTTTAACGAAGTCTTCTTTGCCAGCGCCACAGAGCGGACATACCCAGCCTTCCGGCAAATCAGCGAACTTTGTACCAGCTGCTACCCCTGCATCTGCGTCGCCTTCTGCTTCATCATAAATGTAACCGCAAATCGAGCATTCGTATTTATCCATGTTTATAACCTCCTAAAAGAAATTCTAACAAATAACTTTTATTAATTACCTGCTATTATCATATCATATGTTAGTTTATTTTGCAATATATCCAAAGGGATACCTTTTTATTCATTCTTCCTTTATATAACAAATGTTATTTCTCAGCCTAAAGCAGCTACTATGCCGCGCTAAACGGCACTGCTATCTTGCATACAGCAAAAAAATATACTTATTTAGCTTTTTTGTTCATAGGGATATCAATAATACCCGAAGAATACGGGGCAATTTCATATTGGTTAAAAATGAAATGAATCGTTTGGTTTTTATCAAGATAATAGTTATTCGGCAATTCTGTCAATCCGTTAAAATAACTGGACAATACGTGTTTGCTCGTAAAGATTTTTATATTGATATTTTTTAAAGAAAAAGCTTTTGCATCTTCCGGACGGATAATATCCTGCCATGCTACGCGTTTTCCTGTTTCCACATCAAATGTGACGCCAGTTTTCCAGCTCGTAGGATGAGCCGCTTTGTCATAGTAAATATATCCCTGATCGATGAATGAGAGATATTTACCATTATTCAAGGTAATCGTGTAGGATTTTTCTTCAGTCATCTTCATACCGTTGACACTGTCTTTATTAAAAAATGCCGTTGCTTTAGCTTGTTCATCTATAAAATATTGTGTAATCAACTGACTGGCCTTTTGGTTTTCCGGCACCACAACAGTTGGATACTTGACTGTAAGTGAACTGCCATCAGCACGTGTCTGTACATACTGCGGCGCATCTGTTACGACGGCTGGTGCTGCTGCCATAGCAATTGAACCAGCAAACAAGCAAGCACATACCGCTGTCATGATTTTATTCTTCATAAAAATACCTCCTTTAGTTAGGCAATGGATTCGTATTCTTATTGTATACCAATACCATTTTTCACGCTACTAAAAAAATAGATATTTTATAGCATATATTCATACCCAAGAGCTTACCGCACTTTGCTGTACCCAAAAAATTACGTAGTATGTTTTACCATGCTTTTAATGGGCTCAAAACTACGACGGTGAATAGGACAGGGACCATACTCATGCAAGGCATCCATGTGCCGCTGGGTCAAATACCCCTTGTGTACAGCGAAACCATACTGCGGATAGGTCTTGTCGTAAGCAACCATCAACCGGTCTCGCGTAACCTTGGCAATAATGGATGCAGCTGCAATAGACGCACTGACAGCGTCACCATGTATGACAGATTGATGCGGCACGGTTAAGTTTCGCAGCGGCATAGCATCAATAAGAACGGCTTCAGCAGCTGTATCCAATCCGGCAATCGCATCATACATGCCTTGCATCGTCGCATGATAAATATCCATGGCATCGATTTCTTTTTCCGATTTAGATACACATGAAACAGCTACCGCTTCAGCCATAATTTTATCATACAGCATATCTCGTTTTGCCGGAGACAGTTTCTTACTGTCATTGAGTCCTGGACATTCCCAGTACGGCGGCAGTATAACGGCAGCAATCATTACAGGGCCAGCCGCCGGGCCACGACCGGCTTCATCAACGCCAGCCACATGGTACACGCCATTATTATAATAGGCTGTTTCCATGGCATACATATGCAGCACGCGTTCCCGTTCCGCTTCTTCTTTCTGTTTTCGTTTCAAATACGATTGGGCTAATTTCTGTACTGATATCCGTTTATCTTCTTTCATGGCCTGAACAAAAGCGAATTCGTTTTCAACACCCTGTGCCAGCATCTTTTTTATATCGGCTGTTTTTAAGCTGCTCAAATCCATCATGCATCTTCCTTTGCTTCTTCTGCTCTGTCTAGGGAAATTCGGCCGATTTTACCTTCCCGATATTCTTTTAAAATCAATTTATATGTTTTTTCCAAATCTACCACGCCGCCGGCAACAATACAGCCGCGCTTACGGCCAATCGCTTCTATTGTATCCAAAGGCGATTCGCACAGGCTGTCTAATTTAAACCGTGCCTTTACTTCATCGGGATACCAAGTACCCAACTCGGTAATCAGCTGCGTAATCACGGTTTCCATATCAAATACTGTATCTGAAATGGCTCCTGTCGCAGCGAGTCGATACGCACTGACTTGATTTTCCAGTTTAGGCCACAACACGCCTGGCGTATCCAGCAAGTCCAGCTGATCTCCAATATGAACCCACTGCTTGCCTTTCGTTTCCCCTGGTTTATCTGCCGTTTTAGCCGCACTGCGGCGCGCCAATTTATTAATCAGCGTCGATTTTCCTACATTCGGAATCCCCAAAATCATCGTTCGAACAGAACGATTTTTCAAGCCTCGGGCACGCCAATGTTCCAGTTTAGGTGCTGCCAATCTGCGAACCAATGCCATAAGAGATTTGACACCTTTACCGTCTTTACTATTGAGAGCCATGACAAGGCGTCCCTGTTTTTTATAATAGCGAATCCAATCATCCAATACAGCCGCATCTGCTAAATCAGCTTTATTTAAGACAACAACAGACGGCTTTTGTCCGATAAGCTGACTAATCATGGGATTGGTACTGCTCCAGGGAATCCGTGCGTCTACCAATTCAATAACTACGTCAATAATCTTTAGATTGGCTTCAATCAGCCGTTTGGCTTTTGCCATATGCCCAGGATACCAATTGATAATCATAGTGTGTATTCCCTCCATTTCTCATACACATTTCTTTAAAAAAAACAAGGACTGGAATCTCTTCCAATCCTTGTTTTATGTGTTCTTGCCAGGAAATTACCGACGTTCGCGAATACGAGCAGCTTTACCTGTAAGACCGCGGAGATAATTCAGTTTTGCACGACGAACTACGCCACGGCGAACGACTTCGATTTTTGCAAGACGCGGGGAATGTACCAAGAAAGTACGTTCAACGCCTACACCATAGGAAATACGACGAACCGTAAAGGTTTCACGAACACCGCCGTTTTGACGGCCAATAACTACGCCTTCGAAAACCTGGATACGTTCACGATTGCCTTCGACAACCTTTACATGAGCCTTAACTGTATCGCCAGGGCGGAATTCAGGGATGTCGTTGCGAAGCTGTTCTTGTTCAAGTACGCTGATAATGTTCATTTTCTTTTTCCTCCTATAAGACATTCGTTACTCCCCGTTGCCGCTACCAATGCGGCAATCGTCAAACGAGCAGAGGACTGCCTAAATTAACAAGCTGTATTATATCACAAAACACTATCTATAGCAAGGATAATTTTCTTATTTTTTCATTCTTTCTGTTTTCTTTGCCATCGGCATAGATACCGATTGATGCGTGGATTCTGCATGGCATGATGAACAACTTCCAGAGCAGCTGCCACCACAACAGCTGGTTGTTCCTTTAAACAATCCTCGTATATGCCGAACCGTATACACAACAGCAATAATAACGACGATACCTACAATAATCGGAGCCAGACTCATACGATTACCTCCTTCATATGAAAATATAAGGGATTGCATCGGCAATCCCTTATATTATACATTAATATGCAATATATTGTCTATTAAGCACCCAATCCCAGCAACAGTGCGCCGTGATACGTAATAAACGCTAATACATAGGATAAAACGAGGCATAACCCATCGACAGCAAAAAGCATTTTCCAAGAGTTTGTTTCACGTTTAATAACAGCCATTGCTGCAACGCAAGGCATATACAGCAAGCTGAAAACCATCAAGGATAAAGCAACAGCCGGATTAAAGCTCGGGTCATTTGCCAAATATTCTACCAAGTTAGCTTCGTTTTCATCGTCAGCTTCAACACTGTAAATCGTAGCCAATGTAGAAACCATAACTTCTTTTGCAGCAGAGCAAGCAACAATACCTACGCCAATTTTCCAGTCAAAGCCGAGCGGTGCAATAATCGGTTCAATAGCATGACCAATCGTAGCTGCATAGGACTGAGATAATTTTTCAGAGTTCATCTGATCATCTAGCTGATCATTGGCATCATCAGCTTCTGCTTTCGCATCAAAGAGAGGCAATGCCTGTTCATATACAGTCGGATTCTTTTCCTGTAAATCAGCAAATGCATCCGGATATTCCGGTTTTTCAGCTTCTGCTTCTTCTACTTGTGCTACACTTTCAACTTCTTCATCTTCGCCGTCTTCAGCATCTTTTGCTTCATCGGCAGCAGCAACCATTGCTTCATACATTTCGTTTAATTCAGCATTGTCTTCCAAGTTTTCAATGCCGTAGCCTTGGAGAATGGCAGCCTGCTTTGCTTCCATCTGTTCTTCAACTTGGTCATGAGCAGCGTCGAAATCCTGTGAATATTCAACATCCATCGGATAGGCTGTCAGGAACCAAACGATGATAGATGCACCTAAAATAAATGTACCAGCTTTTTTAATGTACAATACAGTACGTTCCCACATATGCGTCAAAACGCCTTTAACTGTCGGAATGTGGTATGGCGGCAATTCCATGACAAACGGTTCTACTTCACCTTTATACACCGTATGACGGAGAATCACTGCGACAAGTACGGCAATAATGATACCCAATAAGTAAACACCAAAGAGAACTGTACCGCCATAACCTGATGCCCCAAAGAATGCAGCAATCAGTAACGTATATACAGGCAAACGAGCGCCGCAGCTCATGAACGGGCAGGCCATAATCGTTACCAAGCGGTCTTTTTCGTTATCCAATGTACGAGCAGCCATAATACCCGGAACATTGCAGCCAAAGCCAAGAATCATCGGAATAAAGGACTTGCCGTGCAGTCCGAGGGCTCGCATCGCGCGGTCAATCAGGAATGCCGCACGGGCCATATATCCTGTATCTTCCAATAAACTGATAAAGAAATACAATAAAACAATCAACGGTACAAAGCTCAAAACAGAACCTACGCCGCCAATGACGCCATCAACAACCAACGATTTAAGCTGTTCATCGGCAATGACATCGCTAAGCCAGTCACCCAGCATGCCAAAGCCCGCATCCAGCCAGTCCTGCGGATACGCACCCAAATCAATAACAGCTGTAAACATGAGCCACATCAAGGCCAAGAAAATAGGAATCCCCAAAATGCGGTGCGTCAACACACTATCAATTTTATTAGACAACGGATCCGGTGTACCAGCACTAATAATAGAATTATTAAATGCCTGTACAGCAAATTGATGACGGCATTGTGCAAAATAGAAATCTAAATCTACTTTATCTTTTAAGCTATCTCGCATTTTAGCTGCCAGCGAAATAATATTCTGCGTACCTTCCATGGCTTTCACTTTGGCAACAACATCTGCGTCGTTTTCCAACAGTTTTACAGCCAGCCAACGGATAGGATAATTAATAATACCCGTTTTCTGAATGGCATCTGTTAATTCAGCAATAGATGGTTCTACGTCTGCGCCATAATCGACAGTCGCATTGACCAAATTTTGAGTATTTTCAGCATGAGAAACGACTTGAAGCAGCTCTTTCGTGCCAATATTTTTACTGCCAACCAATGGTACGACGACAGCACCCATCTGCTGTCCTAATTTTTTCAAATCAATTTTGACACCCATGCGTTCGGCAATATCCATCATATTCAATGCCACAACCATAGGGCGGCCCAATTCAACAAGCTGAGCGGCTAAATATAAATTTCGTTCCAAGTTGGATGCGTCTAATACGTTTACGATAATATCTGGTTTTTCATTAATAATAACATTTCTTGCAACAACTTCATCCAATGAACGAGCCGTCAAGCTATATGTACCCGGCAAGTCTACAAAAAGCAGTTCCTTGCCGTCAAAAGTACAATGTCCTTCTTTCTTTTCTACGGTAACGCCGGGGTAATTCCCAACGTGCTGTTTAGCTCCTGTAATATTATTAAAAATCGTCGTTTTGCCGCAGTTCGGATTGCCGGCTAGGGCAACCTTAATTTTTCCTGCATCTTCCATAACTACTATTTACCCCCTTCTACAGCTACGGTAATCATAGCTGCTTCGTTCATTCTCAAAGCCAACGCACAACCTTTTACGTTTACTTCGATCGGATCACCCAGCGGTGCTTTTTTGACGACAGAGATATGGGATCCTTTGACAACGCCCATGTCAACAAGCCGGTGCTGAATGTTGCCATGCCCCTGCAGTGCTTCTACAACACCTTTTTCACCGACTTTCATGTCTGCCAATGTAACGATGTTCATCTTCTTACCTCTCCTTCATTGCCCAGATATTATCCACAGCAGTTGCTGCGTTCTGCGCGGGATTCTAATATACACTTAAGCGAGTTAGAACTGCTGGTATGCGAACGTACAACCTCTACGTTCTTCCGCTGTGCTTCTTTCAAGGCACACCGTACCATGCTGTGACTAACTGTGCTAGTGAACAAAATAACTAAATCCGGCGATCCTATTTTAGACTTAAAATCACTCGGAACCTGTGTAAACACTTTTGCCTTATACGAATATTTTTTGCATATGGTTTTGTACTGACAAACCATGCAGTCATTTCCTCCTACGATGACGACACTCATTTACATCGCTCCTTTCTATTAGCTCCGTAAATAATACTGGCACTTCCCTTCTGTTGATAACATATTTCATTACCATATTTAGTATATAAAATACGTTTTTATCTGTCAAGTAATAAAAGTGAATATTATTATTTTAGTTTTATTTTCTGATAAAACAGGCGTTTTCCTTATATGTAAGGTATTTATTCGTCGTTTAAATGATAATAGTTTTGATATTCTATTGCCTATTTTTATTAATATAATAGTTTTCATTATAATAAATAATTTTTTACCATTTTATTCTTGATTTATTAGAAAAAAACTTGTTAAAATAAGTGATTGTAAAGATTATGTAATAATTCCCTAACAATTATCTAAATATTAAACGCAAACAAAAAGAGGTTGAAAATACAATGAATGTAGATACTGCTGCATTAGAATCAGAAGTAAAAAAACAAATACAAAACCACCCAACATCACGTATACAATCATTTTGCTGGCAGGGAGAATCTTATTTTATCAAGCGCTGTCTTTCCAACGGCCGCAACCGGTTTGCCAAAACCGACGCAGTGACAGCTTTTTTGATCGAAGCTTACAAAATTACCGCCGTCAACAGCCATTTGCCTTTAGCTCCACATATTGTGCTGTGGGGAACTGATTATTTTGTCATGAAAGACTGCGGACAACCCTTACAGCGTATTGCCAAAGACAATACATGGAAGGCTTTGCGTCAGCATGTTTTCTTCGAAGCAGGCAAAAGTTTAGCGCGTCTCCACCAAGCTGGTTTTCATCACGGACGTCCCGCATTGCGAGATATTGCTTATGATAAAAAATTGGATGCCATAACATTTCTAGATTGGGAAAACGAAAAACTGTTTGTCAAGGCGTCGCCAGCTGTTTTGGATTTATTTTTATTTATCCACAGTTGTTTCCGTGAAGAATGGGACACTACCGTATTAATAGACGAAGCCGTGCACGGCTACTTATCTGTCACTGGCAGTACCGAAGTATGGAACAACCTGCATAATTTTATCAGCCAGCACGCTGTTTTGTTTGCTATCTGCCACTGCACCTCTGCATTTCATTGGATTGACGTAACTGCCGCTGACAAAGCCCAGCATTACATTCAATCGTATGCACAATAAAAGGCATCGCTGGCTTTGATGTATTATTCTACATCCCATTTTCTCAAAAATTTTGGATATCCAACATAAAAAACAAATTGTATGCCATACATACTAAGTTGCAGTCAAAAACGCTGTAGCAAAATGAATTTTTCCATTTTGTTACAGCGTTTTATTATGCAGTGTTACGTAATAGGCTGCCGTATTTATTTTCTTCAAACAAGATATATTTTTGCAAAGAGCATCATGTATAATTGTAAAAAATATTATACATGATGCTCTTTGTTTATGCCTTAAACTGCGATGTATATAAGTCGTAATAGAGCCCCTGCCGAGTCATCAATTCTTCATGCGTTCCTCGTTCTTGTATACCATCTTTCGTCAAAACGACAATGACATCAGCATGCCGTATCGTTGCCAAACGGTGTGCAATAATCAGTGTCGTACGGTTGGCCGACAAATCCTGCAGTGCCTGCTGAATTTTCCGTTCCGTTTCATTATCTAGTGCTGACGTCGCTTCATCTAAAATCAGCACAGGCGGATTTTTTAAAAACACGCGGGCAATAGCCAGCCGCTGTTTCTGTCCTCCTGATAGTTTGACGCCCCGTTCGCCAATAGCACTATCATACCCATCTGGTAGATTCATAATAAATTCATGTGCATGAGCTAGCTTAGCTGCTTCTCTGATTTCCTGCTCTGTCGCGCCAGGCCGTCCATACGCAATGTTTTCCCGAATAGAATCAGAAAAAAGGAAGACATCCTGCTGTACGATGCCGATGTTGTGCCGCAGGGAAGTCAAGGTATACTGCCGAATATCCGTACCATCCAAACAAATCGCGCCCTGCTGAATGTCGTAAAACCGCAGCAGCAGATTGGCTGCGCTGGATTTGCCAACACCAGTCGGTCCGACAAGAGCCACGGTTTTTCCTGGTGGAATATCCAGTGAAAAATCCTGTAGCACTGTATCACAGCCATTATACGAAAACTCAACATGCTGAAACGATACATGTCCCTGTACATGAACGGCCTCTACTGCATCTGTCCGATTCTGCACAGTCGGCGGCGTATCTATCAGTTCCGCATACCGCTGATACCCGGCCAATCCGCGCTGGTACCGTTCCGTGAGCATGGTCAGTTGCATAATCGGTCGGATAAAGACCATCAAATACATCAAAAACGCGACTAAATCTCCTAACTTCATGACACCGAGCATAATAAAAAAACTGCCGGCAGCAATAATAACCAAGTTGGTCAAGTTAGAGAAAAAAATGACGCTGCTCGTCAAGTACGATTCAAAGAGAAATGTCCGCTGTTGGGCTTTGCGCAGCGTATTGCTGGCTGCGACGAATTTTTTCAGCTCCACCGCTTCATTACAAAACGACTGTACCAGCCGAATCGCATTCAAGCTTTCCATCGCCTGGGCACTGACAATCCCCATCTTTTCTCTAGTTTTGCGGAATGTTGTTTTCATGCGGCGGTTGAGAATAATCGTTCCTCCCGTTTTGATAACAATAAGAAACAGCACAAAAAAAGCCAGCTGCCAGTTGATATAGAATAAGAAAAACGCACTGCCTCCCATCGTAATCAGACAGACCATAATGAGATTGGGCATTTGAAAAACTAAATCGCCGATTTCAGAAATATCGCTGATAATGCGCGACAGCAGCTGCCCGGTCTTAGCATTATCAAAAAAGGTAAAGCTCATAGATTCGATATGTGCAAACAGTCGGCAGCGCAGATCATTTTCTATATGCGTTCCCATGCTGCGGCCAAAATAGGATACACAAAATGACAGGCACAAACACGAAATATATAGGGCAAATAAAACAGCCGCTGTATGAACCAAGCGAATCATGTCACCGGCCGGTAAAATATCTTCCAATATGTAACGCACAATCATGGGAAACGAAATTTCCATTCCTGCCGTCAGTACCGACCCAACGACGACAAATGCCAAGATAGTATGATACGGCGCATAGCACGCCCATAGTCGTTTCATACCTGCTCCTTTACTAAAAAACAAAAGATAAGGCTGTCACAAAAAAATGCGTCGTTTTTATCTATTTTGTGACAGCCCGCTTCTATACAGTTTTATTGTGCATAGTTTACAACGCTACAATCCATTTTCTTCAGCTTTGTTTATTTCACTTCATGGGCTGTTTCCAGCGCCAAATATTCACCGCCGGATGCATTTGCCCGTGCTATGTCGCATAGTTTATCTTTATTTTTGTCATAATGAACGGTATCAATGACTGCAATATGAGTTTGCGGCTGCAGCCATGACAATTTTTCCGCCATGCCCAAATGCCCGGCACTGTGGAAATTACCGACTACATGATAGACAACGGCCTGCGGATGCTGCTGGCGATACTGAAAAATACTTTCTGCCATTGCATCATCTTTCAGGCACTGGGCCATAAACATAGACTGTACCATCTGCGGCGGAATTTTCATACCGCCCGGTACTGCATTCATCCCCTGCATGACAGCAGCAAATTTTTCTCGGTACGCAGCAGACCCGGCCTGATGCACGTTAGGAAGGTACTGTGTATCTTTAGCTGCTATGCTTTCAAGCGTCTTTGACTTCGCATAAGTTGCTGCCATACGGCGCGGAATATTGCCGGTCAAAACAGGAATATGATGGGCCTTGGCAAATTCTACGAGCGGCTTGTATGCATTTTCGTACTGCGGCCACGGCCGGGACGCTGCCAAAAATTCAGCTTCTGTTATCTTGCCAGTCAAATAGTCATCCATGACAGGCTGTACATCCCGTTCAAACATTTCCATCGACAGAACAAGATTGGCACCGTGCTTTTCATACAAGCCTTCCAAGACAGCCAGTTCCGCATTATGAATAGGCTGGCTGTCATGAAATTCGCCAAATATAACGACATCATACTGTGCCAAATCGTGTATCATGTCAGGCAATGAAACAGTTTGTGCCGTACGGCTTTGAACAAACACCGCCGCCTCTGCATCCTGTGCCCAAGCGCGCACAACCGACAATAGGGAAAAGAAGGAAAGTACTACGGCCAGCACCAATACTTTCAATATAATGCTTTTTGTTTCTCCTATTCCTTCTATAATTTCCATTCTGCACCTACCCGCCACATACGGCCGTCAATATACAAGTCATCGACTTTCTTGTTAAAAATATTGTCTACTCCTGCATATGTAGAAAAGTCTTTCGTCCATTTTTTGTTTATAGAAAAGTTCAGCGTATTATAGGTATAGTCTTCATCGCTGTACCGATACCGGCTGGCAAACTGATCCCACAACACAGCACTGATGCCGTCTTCTTTATGGTCATCATAAATTAATTGGAATGTTGTCGTATTTTGAGCACGGTTGTTCAGCCGATTCCCAGTTACGTTATTGACGGCATCTAAATAGTTATGCGTTGCTTTAATAGTCCAACGATCATTCAGATGCCGGCCGATTTCCAGCTCTATGCCATTGATTTGGGCTTTGCCGACATTAATATATTTGCTCCAGTATTCATTACCGGATTGCGTTGATTCTGTATCAATCAAATTGCTGACTTTATTGTTAAAATACGTCAATTTCCCAAAGTTAGCACCTTTATCGGCTTCAATACTAAAATCATAACTATAGGTCTTTTCCGGCTGCAAATTCGGATTACCTTCTACATGTACCGTCGCAACTCCCATAGCCCGATTCATAACCATGTATAATTCACTCAGCGTCGGTGCTTTGTAACCCTTGCCGTAATTGGCTTTAAACCGCCAATGGTTGTTGATATTGTATGTTGCACCAATTTTAGGCGTTGCTTCAGAACCAAATTGGCTGTTGTGTTCCAACCGTACCGAAGGAATTACTAACAGTTTATCATTAACTTGCCATAAATCTTCGATATACCCAGCGTAGGAATCAACATCTTTTGAGGCTATTTTCTTATTCAGTCCTGCCGTAGAACCGCCAAGCCGTGTTCCTTCGTATTCAAGTCGGCGATATTCACCGCCAAATGTCAGATTATGGTGATCGCCGATGTACATCGTATCCTTGGCTTCCGTTACCCACGTATTATATTTAGCATAATCCATATCTGCTTTAGGATACATAGCACCCAATATATTTTCCATTACAGGAGAAGGAAACGTCCGTTCATTTACGAGATTAGAATGTTTTTCCAACTGATTATAATACGTTCTGAATTGGTATTCATTGCGGTTCGTTTTTCCTGTATATTCTACGCTGAACCCTTTTTGCTCATTATGATACCATTCATGTTTATTTTTATTATAATGCAGCATACCACTGGCACTTTTCGTATCGGCATAATCAGAGCGCAAATCTTCGTTCATATAATCAATATCGAACCGCAGTTTATTTTTATTGGCATTTTCAAAATCGTAGACGGCACCGCCATGAAATGTCCGCCGCATGCCATACATCGAGCGGTCATAGCCATCCGTAACAGCCCCTGTCGAAGAAACACTATGAGCATACCGATTCATAGCCCGCTGTTTATCAAAGCGTCCATCTACGGCTGCACTCCAGTGACCATGTTTACCGGTGGAAACATTAAAATACTCCGCCGTATTTCTCGTACCGGTCACAACGCCTACGGTACCACCGGCTTGTTCCGGCGTTTTGGTAATCACATTGATAACGCCGCCCATAGCTTCTGAACCGTACAGCGAGCTAGATGGACCGCGCACAATTTCGATACGGTCAATATCACTAACATTCAATCGCTGCAATGCATATACATTCGTCGTTACATCTGTATCTTCCCCGGCATAGCGTTTGCCGTCAACAAGAATCAATGTATGATTCGTACTCATGCCGCGCAAGGATACGGCATTGCCGGTCATACCAGCACGCGAAAGGTTTACGTTGTTGGCTAGCGACAACGCCGTCAAAACATCATTAGCTCCCATACGCTGTATGTCGTCTTGCGTGATAACTTCAACAGCCTGCGGCACTGCTTGGACTTCCGCTTCTGTTTTCGTAGCCGTTACAATGACATCCTTCGTTTGTACCGTTGCCGTATCTGCAGCAGCTGCCCATACCGGCATGGTCAAAGCAGCTAAAATAGCTGCAGATACCGTAGAAATTTTGATTGTGTAATCTTTCTTATAAATGCTCATACTATAAAATACTTCCTTTCATCTTTGAACTATTTTTGCCGTCTGAGTCGTTTATCTTACATGACTCTGGTGACAGGGTTTATATATTTACGCCGCAATGGGACGTATTCAACAAATTATACAGCAGCATACGGAAAGCATGCTAGGTAGCTTTCTCGGTCATCATGTACTTCCGTGACTACAGCCCGTATGCCGTACAACGGTTCTAAAACATCCTGCCGGAACACATCGCGCACAGAGCCATCGGCTACAATTTTTCCATTTTTTACAGCAATTAGCCGCTGGCTGTAGCGTGCAGCATGATTTAGGTCATGCATGACCATGATGACAATGATATGCCGTGTCTGATACAAATGCACAACCAGCTCCATCAAATCCAGCTGATGATGAATATCCAAATATGTTGTCGGTTCATCCAAAAGTAAAATCTGCGGTTCTTTGGCAATTGCCATGGAAAGCCAGGCACGCTGCCGTTCACCGCCGGACAAGGCAGACAGCCGATTGTGCTGCAGCGCTGTCATTTCCGTAGCGTCCAACGCCGTATCAATGGCTTGTACGTCTTCATCACGAAGTTTTGAAAAAAGCCCCTGATACGGAAGGCGGCCATAGGTAACCAAATCACGAACCGTCATATCGCCCGGTGCATGAACTGATTGGGGCATGACGGAAATCGTACGGGCAATCGTCTTTCTATCGATACGCTGCAAATCCTGACCATCCAAGTACACGGCACCGCCTGTCGGTACCAACAAGCGTCCCAATGATTTGAGCAGTGTAGACTTACCGGACCCATTAGGACCAATAATTGAGATAATTTCCGGCTTATCAAAGGAAATGTTCAAGTTATCGGCAATCACTTTCGGTCCATACTGCAAACGCAGGTTTTCTGTAATCAATTTACTCATGCGTTTCGCATCCTCCTCTTTAATAGATATAAGAAGAACGGCGCGCCGATAAAGGACATAAAAATACCTACGGGCACTTCGACTGGGCTGAACACCGTCCGGGCTGCGACGTCAGCGACAACGACGAGAACGGCGCCAAAAATAGCGGAACACGGCAGCAGCGATTCAAAATCAGAACCAACAATCAGACGCATGACATGCGGTACAATCAAACCAACAAATCCCAACAGACCAGCTACGCTGACAGCGGAAGCAGCCAATAACGCAGCCAAAGCTACCAAGACGCCTCGTGTTCGTTCTGTATGCACTCCCAGCGTTTTGGCGACATCATCACCAAGCTGCAACGCGTTGAGTTTACGGTAATAACAAAGCGTCCCCGCAATACCCAACACACTGTATGGCAGAATCATGCGGACGTGCTGCCAGTTGCTGCCGGCAAAGCCGCCAGCCATCCAAGAAACAGTTCCTTGAATTTTATCTGAAAAAAACACAGATAATGCCGTCATACCGCCGCCGAAGAAAGCCGCGACAGCCACACCGGCCAATACCAGCCGCAGCGGATTGACGCCCCGTTCATACGATAGAAAAAAGACAACGGCCGCTGCAAACATGGCCCCGATAAATGCCGCAAAGGGCACCAAACTGGTAAATGCCGGCGCAATCAACATCAACGCCATAGCCGCCAATCCAGCACCGGCAGAAATACCGATAATACCGGGATCTGCCAAGGGATTGCGGAGAATGCCCTGCAAAATGCAGCCTGACAATGCCAAATTAGCACCTGCCAGTGCTGCGCAGACAGCACGCGGCATGCGCAGTGTATAAATAATACGGTAGTTATCCGTTTTTCCCGGTGCTGTAATCGCTTGATACATATCTGACAGAGAAATGTGAACTGCACCGGCAGCAACGGCTAATATCAATGCCAAAACCAATAACAGCAAGCCGCCGCATAATGCAGCTAACCGCACCGTATTTCGTGTATCTTCCGTTGTGACGCGTTCCATCATTGTCCCCCCTGCCCGTATAAGCAGTCTGCCATATATGTCATGGCATCACCAATACGGCTTCCCGGATTAACGGTAAACAAATCCATCGGTAGTTCATAAACACGGCCATTCTTGACAGCTGTCGTCTGACTCCACGCTTCGTTGGTCTGCATTTGTTCTTTGAAGCGAGCCATCATATCCGGCGTATTGCCCATGGAAATAATAAAAATAACTTCCGGATCTTGTTTGACAACATATTCCAAACTCAGCGGAATAAACTGACCTTGCAAGGACGTATCCAAATCAGCTATGTTAATGCCATGCAGGCGTTTAAGTAAATCACCAGAAAATGTTGAGCTGCTTGCCATATTGTTGCTGTTCGGATTGCTGAACAAAATCAGTGTTTTAGGTCCTTGTTTTCCTGCCGTCATGGCAGAAGCCGTTTCACATTGCTTGGTAATGGCGTCAATTTCAGCCTGTGCTGTTTTTTCATCACCGGTCAGTTCTCCAAAAAACTGTAATGTCTTGAGCGTGTCTTCATAATTGTCCAGCGAATTAATGTACAAAGGAATATGATTTTGTTCCAATGTTTCTCGCAGCTGATTATGAAACGGTACGTTGACACCAATCACTAAATCCGGCTTTAGAGATAAAATCGTTTCGATATTCGGGGAATGGATAATCCCAACTTCCGGTACGGCTTCTGTTGCTTTTGCCAGCTCCGGCGACAGTGATTTCGATGTCGGTTTGCCAACAACAGCATCCTTACCACCTGCCGCTACATACATATCCATATTGGATACATTCAAGAAGACAACTCGTTTTGGATGCATAGGAATTGTCATCGTTTTTCCCGTACTATCCGTTACCTGCCTCACTGCCACATCTGCAGACACCGCGTCACCGCGAAGCATCATATAAGCAATGCCGCCAAATAAGCAGATCACTACAGCTAACACAACATAAAGAATTGTTTGTCGCAATACAATCACTCCTCAAAAATAGCAGCTTCCACATGGAACGCTGCTTTCTTTTTAAATATATTAATAATCATTCTCTAACATAATATCAAATACCATCTCGTTTGTCTATATTATTTCGCTATTTTATGCAAAATTAACCACAATTACTGCCCTATGTTTTTGCAAATAAATTTCTTTTTATTCCCGTATTTTGGTAGTTATTATCTAATTTTATCAACAGGTTAAAATAAAAATTTACCATATCCTTTATTCTTTATTTATATGCATTAGATACTAATTCCTAATTTTATTTTACACGCAAGTATGCTATACTGACAGTATCATACATGAAGGAGACTATTTATGAACAAAAAAGCTGAAAACTTCAAAAAATTTCTTGATGAACACCAAATCCAAGATTTTACTGTAGATGTACCAGAAGATGACTCTCTGCATACAGCCATCTTTCGTTCCAATCTCACCATAAACGGTACCAATATTCCGACTATTTTTATTCTTGATGACAGTATATATGGTATGATTCGCGTTTTTATCGCACCGAATGCATTGAACGGCAAAAATTTGGAAAGTTTATCTCAATTAATGAATGAATACAATTTAACGTACAAATCATTCAAATATTTCACAGACAACGACGGATCCTTGATTTTGGATACTTGCCTGATTCTTCCTACAGACGAAGTGAATGGCGAAGTTGTCTACGCTTTGTACCGCAACATTATTCAGCATTTGGAAAGTGCTTATAAAGACATGATGAAAGTAATTTGGGCATAATATATTGAAGAAAAAGAATGTCACATGATGAAAACTTCATGTGACATTTTTTATTGGACACAAAAAAAAGACACGTCGAGAGGTTGGCTCGACGTGCCAAATATATTCTAATACAGCAAGCTGACCAGAAGGAGAGGTATTTCCCGGGGTAATAGTTGCAGCAAGCTGCTCAGAATATAGATGCCGTCATCATATATTGATAACCACATCTATAGTATACGTATTACAATACTAAATATCTACTCCAAACGGGTCAAAAATAGCCCATTCCGACATTTATTTTAATATCATTTTTCATCATGATAGTTTTTCTGCTGTCACGCTTATACTTGTATGGACTGATGCTGGCGACGATAATCTTTAGGCAGTATGCCTGTATACTTCTTAAAAGCTGCCGAAAATTTGCTGCAATTAGAATACCCTACATGCATTGCTACATCTACGATACTTTTATTAGTCTGCAGTAGAAGACGCTGCGCTTCTTCTACACGATATTCCTGTAAATACTGACGAATCGTCATCCCATAAATCGCTTTAAAAATACGTTTCAACAGTGTCTGTGAAATCGCATATTGCTCTGAAATTTCCTCAATTGTAAATTTTTCTTGTAAATTCTGCACTAAATAATCACGAATTTTCTTTACGATTTCAACTTGACTTTGGGGAAAGCAAACTTTTTTCTTCTGTTTTTTACAGTCAATCGTACTGAGCATCAGCAATATTTCTACTACTTTTAACTGGCAGTATGGGTACCGTATTGAGTCGGGAACATGGTACAACTCTTGAAATAAATGGTTCATATCTTTATTTTCTTCCATAATCATGCCAAAATCCGATTCTTGGCAAAACCGGTTGCATAATTCAGCAATATCAAAGGACTCATCCCCCAAAATCCGGTCCACGACAGGCTGAGCTTTTTGAACCGTAAAAACAATAGAAAGGCCATGATAATGAGCTCTAGGAAAATACGTAGTATGGCAAAATTCTTCATTGCTGCGCCAGCCAACAGACATATCATTGGGGCCCATATATAAAAATTCTCCATTCTGAAATTCACATTCCACACGGCCTTCTTCGCAATGATTGATGGCAAACACATTGGGTATAGGCTGAGCATAGCAAGAAAACTGTTGAATATGAGCATCTAAATACACAATATCAATTCCCGGATATATGTTTCGTTTTGTCAGATGCGCAGTCCCCGTCTTATTTGAGACTTCGATAACTGTTTTATCCGCACTTTCTTCAACAATTCGCATGGGGCTTACGGTTGCCATGTCAATACCCTCCTTGATGATGTTTCAGATACGATTAGAACCGATACACCTGCCGGACGGTTTTGCCGTATTTTAGAAAGCCGGCCCATAAAAAAACAGCTTTCGTCAGTTGAATTTCCAAAACATGCAGTATCACCGGCATCGCAGCAATGCGCTCTTTCGCAATACCTTTTGCTTCCGCAATATTCATGTATCCTGGTTCGTCTGGTTCTATCATACGGCATCTTCCTGCTATCTGCAAGCCTGCCAGCTTTTCAAATCCTGCATACGAATCAAACACTGCCAAACTAACCTGCGGATTGCGGTATAGGTTAGTAAATTTTTTGCCGCCTTCACTAAACAGGTATATTTTCTTATCATTATACAGGTATTCAATCGGCGTTGCCCGCACAGCAGTACCATATCCCGTAGCCAGTACACACGTATTATGCTGACGCAAAAAAGTTTCTATTGCTTCCCGTACTATTTCATCACTTTCTTGGGGAATTATTTTTAAAGCCCGCAACTGTTCACCGGCCTGTATGATTTCTTCTGCTCCTGCCGCTGTATGAATACAAGCCGTATATATAAGCGGCTTTTCTATACGATTAGTCACATCATTCAGTGTCCGCTGCCACATAGTATCTGATACATCAACACCAATCATACCGATTTCCTTCTGTGAAAGGTTTTGCTGCAGTACGGCTGCAATCCACGTTGGATCCGTTTTGGGACCAACTGTCAATAGAATACGGCTGTATTGTCCAAAAGGCACCGATTCTGCCGTATATACCTGATAGCTGCTCATACTCAAGATGCTAGCCATAATTTGAACTGTCCTGCGGGATTCTTTTGTCCCATCATATAAAAACAATGTATTTGCCATAAAAACAAACTCCCTTCTTTCTGTATGCAATAGTAAGAATTTAATTCTTTTTAAGTATAGTTAGTATTAATTTATGTGATACATATAATAAAATCCGCTTCTATACAAAAAGACCGCAGCATACGCCGCAGTCTTTTTCAAGGGAGTGTATAGAAAAGGTATCAAAATTTATAAGGACCCCTGCATACGCTTCATGACCTGCTGAAGTTCTTCCGGACTCATCGACTGCATAGCTTCTGCCATTTTCTTCATTGCAGCTACGCTGGGCATCCCCTGCATGTTCTTCATCTTTTTCATCGCGTCTGCCATAGAAGCCGTTTTCTCGGCATCTTGAGCCGCTACGCGTTCCATAACCATTGTGTTTTTGCCAGTCATCAAGTACTGAATGCATTCCAAGGTCGTCTGCGTAATATTGACTTGCCAAAATTGGCCCGCATCGGTCAATGTATACATAACGCCATTGAAAGCGACCAATCCTCGCTTTTCCCATAATGCATAGAGCCATGCTAACTCTTTTAACCGGTCATCAAATGCATAAATTTTATTTAAATCAATATAACACATTTCCAGTTGGTTCTGTACCGCATCGACAATCGGCTGCAGAGGAGACTGCTTCATCAAAGCCATAAACGGTTTTTTACCGGCTTCTACAAACATTTCATAGGGTTGAATTGCACGATGCAGCATCGTAGAATAGCCGTCTAACCCGCCGCCGGCACCACTGCCGAAGGGAAACATTGCCGAACCAGAACGAGCCAATGTATTATACAGGCTGCGTTCCCGATTGCTGCAGCTCCAATGGCAAATATTCAAACGGCGATATGCCCGTTTTTCCAAATACGCTTTAGCAAAAGCAAACATCCCTGATTGATATGCTGTTGTCGCTGCCGGCGGCAATTTTCCATTGGCAATCGCCTTATTCAAATCGCTGCCGTCAAATACATTTAACTGATATAAATCGGCACCGTCCACGCCAGATTGAATCAGTAAGTCCAAGTCTTCCTGCCAAATCTTCATGTCCTGACCGGGCAGACCATAAATCAAGTCGATGACAACAGCACATTGATTATAATCCAGTAAGCTGCGTAAATTATGAAGCACTGTTTCTTGGTCATCCAAGCGGCCGACAGCACGACGGATATCCGTATGGAAAGACTGTACCCCCAAAGACATGCGATTGACACCATTAGCCAGCCAAACATCCATTTTTTCCGGCACTAAATCATGAATACGTCCTTCCAGTGTCAATTCATAATCATTGGCCAGTGGCAAGCAGTTTTGAATCGTCTGCAGCAGCCGCTTGGCATTGTGCGGCGATAGAGAAGTCGGTGTCCCACCGCCAATAAATACAGCATGAATGATGCTGTCTCTTAAACGAGGACTGTCAGCAGAAGCTTCCAGTTCCTGAATCAGGCAGTCTATATAGTGGTCTTCTACTTCTTGATTTGTTCCATTTTGAAAAAAGCCGCAGTAAAGACATTTTGTTTTACAAAACGGAATATGAATATACGCTGTCTGGATTTTCTTTTCCTGCGGCGGTACAGCCATTAACTGCTGCCAAAGCTGCTGCGACTCATCCGGCGGAACGACGCTGCCGTTCAAGCCGGCATGCACGACTCGCTTGCGTGGAAACGCTTCTGCCAATGGATTTGCCGTTTCTGCACCGAATTGGAACAACTGCTGTTCCTTTGACAAACTGTGAAATAATTCTTCTAAGCTCATAACTGCCTTACCCTTCTGCAACGCGCTGCATCACAGCCGCAGCAAATGCTTTAGCATGTTCTAAGTCAGCAGCATCCGGATGTTTGGCAGCCTCTGCATGAAGCGCATCTCGTTCCGGCGATTTACCATGTGGATGACCTGCCGGAAACTGTTTGTACATCATTTCAATTAATTTGGGATCCACTGCGCCTTGGCAGATAAATTTTCCCGGTACATCAATGCCTGCTGGCAAAAAATCAGCGCCGGCCTGAAGGCTGGCAGCCGCATGTTCTGATTTGGGATCTGCTCCTAACGTGGCAAAAACAGCTACATGTTTGTTATGCAGTGCTTTCAGCGTTTCTTGGGCATCTTTGTCGGCTGAGCCGCGGTCTACCCAAAATCCTAAAAATACACAGTCATAAGACGCGATATCTGCAGGTACTTCTTTTACAGACAAGCACGGTGTACCTGCCGGCAGGGAACTAGCAATAGCTTCAGCGACTTTTTTCGTATTTCCCGTACGAGTAGAATATAAAACGATTGTTTTCATCTGATGAACATCTCCTTTATTAAAACATATTATTTTAAATTAATATTATAAATAAGCCAATTCTTTCAAGGAAAAGCTGCATACATGCACATGGCGTGAAATACACATCGTGAAATTTAAAGATAGGCCGTACTGCACTTTTTCAAAAGAACTGGCTTACCAGTATACATTGTGTTTGTTTTTTCCGTCTAATTCAAGTTAAAGTTTACGGTTACATTGATCGTGACGGTTTGACCAGTCGCATTAGGATATGGGCAGGCTGCATACACAGCTTTGACAGCGGCATTTTGCAAAATACTCGGACCGCCGCCGGCTGAAGCACCTACGCAGTTGCCGCTGCCGTCGAGTGTAACAGTAACTGGAACAGAGCCCGTAATGCCGCGTTTGACAGCCATAGCTGGATAGGATTTATTGGCATTTACGGCTGCCCAAAAACCGTCACTGTCAAATGCCCCGGTTCCTGTACCGGCGGCACCACTATCACCACTGCCTTGACCATCACCGCTGCCGTCACCATATCCCTGTCCATCGCCTATGCCATCACCCACGCCGGAGCCACTGCCGGAGCCTATTCCCGAACCGCTGCCAGTACCTTCACCATTGCCACTGCCAGAGCCCATACCGCTGCCGTCAGAAGCACTGCCATCAGAAGAGCCTGTCGCGTCAGATGAAGAAACAGCACTGGATGAAGCTGAGGCACCGGATGATTCAGCCGCTGGCACGGCATCCAAACTAGGTGCTGGTGCCGGAGTTTGCGGCGAGGGTGTCACGGCGGACTGACTAGCCTGTACCTGTGCTGTTTTTTCAGCCACAGCCTGTTCAGACAACTTTTCTGGGAACAGCGAGCTGCCACCGCCACCGCCGCCGGCATGGCCGCTGCCAGAGCTGGTCAATTCTCCTGTATCCAAATCGACAACATACATCTGCTGTTCTTCATGGTGGAGAACTGTACCTGCCAAAAACACGGCAAATACGCCTACAATGACGAGATGAATGATTGCCGAACCGGCATACGCACGTTTCCATGAAATTCCCTGCATATGCGTCATCCCTTCTGTTCCGCTGCAATGGCCAGTCGTTTGACACCAGCTGCTTTCAGCATATCCATTACTGCTACGACTTGACCATGGGCAGTCCGTTTATCAGCCTGCAAAATGACGGCTGCATTGGCATTTTCTGTGATGTGTCTTTTCATCATGTCTGATGCTTCCTCATAACTGACTGGCTTATTGTCCATCGTAATATGTCCTTCAGCATCTACCGTCAAAATAATCGGCATCTGTACCGGAGCTGATGCGCTCTGCGCCTGCGGCAACTGTACAGATAATGCTTTTTGTGCAATTGTCTGCAGGCTGTTCATCATAAAAAATACAAGTAAAAAGAAAATAATATCAATCATAGGGATAATCATGAAGACTGGTTTTTTCTTCATTCTAGTATTTGTAAACATCCTGTCTTACCTCCCTATTTTGCATTATTGGCATTGACTACGGTAACACATAATTTTTCTGTATCTGTGACAATCGTATCGAGTTGATGATCAAAATAAGTATATACGCAAAAAGCAATAATCGCTACGCAAAGACCCGTTGCCGTTGCTACCAACGCTTCCCCAACACCGCCCGTAATGGCAGAGGCGCCGGCACCGTTATCCAATACACTAAACGTGCTGATCATGCCGGTTACGGTTCCCAGCAAACCAAGCAGCGGCGCTACCGTAACAATAGCACTCAAATAATCCAAATAGCGGCGAAATGCAACGGATTCAACTGTCATTTGTTCATTAAACGCATCTTTCATTTCTTTTTCGCTGCCGCGATGAGACACACCATGAGCAATAATGCGGCTGACAGCAGTAGAATTTTTTTTGCAAAATGCCTCTACAGCCTCCCACTGCTGATTTTTTACAGCATGGTCAATACCAGTAAAAAACGTTTTAGAATTCTTGCGGTTCGCCTTATAATAGCAGAGCCGTTCAATAGCAATCGCTATTGTAAAAATCGACAATGCTAATAATGGATACATGACCAAGCCGCCACTATGAAATAAATGCAAAAAATACGTTAACCCTTCCATGTTTGTACACTCCTTGTCTGTAATTCTAAAAATCTATGTGAATCGGACACTCCCAGCCGACTATCACCTACATATACATAGCTGCCAAAGACACAAATGCCATCCATAACCCTAGTACACAAACTAAATTTTTCCATGCCGTATCTTGTTTTGTCATTTGTCTACGCACGTCTCGTTCTCTCCTTGTCTCCGCTCATTATACTGATAATCACTTTCGTAAATCAATTGACATGTATTATCATATCAATGAATTTTATTTTTGTCTACTCCAATCCGACAAAAAATAGCCCAATCCGACATTTTTTCAAAAAAAGATACAGCCCATGCTTTCCTAAAAAGGATAAACATAGGCTGTATACTACGTTTTGATTTGTAAATTATCATATAAACAGTAGGGTATTCCTGAAAAAATTACAGACATATTTTACAAATAATCTGATTTTCGCCTCGTTCCATATGAATAATGTCCACCGCTGCAAACGGCATAACTTCTTCTATCTTATTTAAGAATTGAATGTAGTTTTCATAGTTACCCTGCAATTCTACTATATATTGCCGCCCTTCCCGCTGCATAGCCTGAAAAGACAATATCTGCAGCCCATATACTTTACTTTGTTGTTGTACCATATCGATTGTATCTGATGCTGTAGCTTCCCATGTATTTCGCATCGCATGAACCGGCAAAATCGTATATGCCTGTACCGTTTCATTGGCATGTTTCCATTCACTCCACTGCAGATACGCATAGATACATCGCCCTATTCCTAGCAGCAGGACGACGCCCAAAATAACGCTGATTTCTTTTTTATGATGTGGGAACAGATGGCTCCACCGCTTCTTCATAAGCTAATTCCACCTCTACTTGAAATACAGGAAATTCATCCGCTGCACCAATTCTTTTTTGACTTGCAAAAACACGTTTCACCAAAGACTCCCGCCGCAGCTTATCCTGCCATGTTTGCAAAGCTGCCTGTCCGGCTGTTTCCTTGCCATACACAATACAGCGATTTTGCCGTACTTCCAACCGTTCTACTTCGAGTTCTTCCGGCTTCGTTCTTGCCAACATCACCAACACACCTGCCCAATGTATTCGTTTCTTCTCTTGGGATGTAATTTCACCTGTCCGCTGTTTCAGCTTTTTTTCTATCGTGTTTTCTTTGCTTACGCGCTGCTGCAACGGCAGTGATTGGGTCATAAATCGTGTCCGCTCTGTATCAGCCAAGTTCTGTATCAAGGTGCCCGCAACCCAAAAAAGCAGGCAAACTACCGTCAAAACAGCCATACCGGCTGCATGATTGCGCTGCAACAGCGTATACCTGTTTTTTCGTCGTTCTTGAGGAATCAGATTATACTTCATACGGCCTCCTAAAAAGCAGTCAGCAACACTGTCGGGCAGGGAATATCCCATTGTGCCTGCTGTTTCTTTGCAGATTCATGAATAGGAGCCGGCATCCAGCACTGCATCGCTTCATCCCGCCACAGTAATGTTCCTTCCGGCAGTGCTGCATCTTTCAACCATTTTTCTGCATCCTGCGGTAGTTGAGATGCTATGCCGTAAGACAGCGGCACACCTTGTTTTAAGCCAATAACATGTATTTCTTCTTTGCCAGCCGGCAGATACAGCGTGCCGTCTTCTTGGGGACAAAGTCTGCCTGCCGCAGCGGGTACAATATCAATGCAATCTACCAAACAATCATAAGTTTCAAACGCATCCAAAACAGCCGTAACCAAGTCGTATGGATAGGCTCCCAGCATCCATTCATAGGTTCCATCGGGATGCGCATGTCCCGCCGTCTGCAAGTCAAACGCATACATGCTGCTGCCATCGCCTAATGCTTCATCCCAAACAGCCATTTGGCATGCTTCTTCTCTTTTTTTGCTGGGTACAGCCAATTTCTTCCATAAAAGCGCCGCACCGCCTACCAGCACCGTAATTCGATAGAACTGCAGTCCATACGTTTCTATGAGTTGATGAATCATTCTTTCTGTATATGAGCTGCCCTGCATCCATTCCGAACGGCAAACATATAGACAGGCTTGACACAGCTGTACCCTTCCATACCAGTTTCTCCGTGTTTTTAATACGTATATATTTTTTTGCGTCAGCCAAACACATGCTTTCTGCCAATGTTTCATTTTTATGCTCCTCAATACCGTATTTGTGAAACAGAGAATACAGCCTGTTCATTTTCTTTTTCTACATGGAAGACGACAGCTCCCGTTCGCCGCATGAACGATGCATCTCCAATTCCCATGCCACGCACCGTGCCGTTATAGGGTAACTGATACGATTTAGACACACACTGCACTTCCATATGTTGGCCTGTCTGTGTCACACCATAGGCATCTTCCAACTTCCACGTCTTTTTTTCCGGCACTTGCTGCCAGTTACGCTGCCGAATGTCATCCCAACCTAACAACATCGCACTTTCTGCAACATATCCCAACTGAATGGACTCTTTATATTGTTTAGCGGTTTGCAGGTACACAAAAGCAAGCATGGAAGACGCTATGGCCAGCGATAACACGGTTACTCCCATGCTCAGCATATATGCCGTCATAAACCCATTCTTTTTTATGTTCATCATATATCACGTTCCGTTTCCGGCAGGGATACGACCGTAATTCGGCAGGGACGTTCTGCACGGCTTACTCTATCGTATACCAAAAAAGAGACATATATGGTATTGCCGACTTGCGAAAAATACGGCTCACTGCCATACGGCCGCACCCAAATTCTAGCCGAGGGCCCGGCACTGTTCGATCCTGTCAGCGGTTGTTCGTTGCCGTCACTTAAAATCCGATAGATAAGGGCTCCTTTTACCGAAAAGCCCGTCCTGTTATTCTGTACATCCCGGCAGCGAATTTCTGTCGGAGTCACTGTAATATCATGGGCAAACCGCAGTGTACCGTATATTGTTTCTTCGACCACAACGCCCTGCCGTGATAATTCTTCCCAAGCTTCGCCGCGGCGCATATTTTTCACAATCTGAACCAGTACGGGCAAAAAGGCGGAAACAACGATGACCATCACCAGCAACACTATGATCATTTCCATGAAAAGAAATCCATTAACTCGTTTCTTTTCTCTCCAGCCGCCGAAATTCATAGGGTATTCCATCCTCTCCCTGTACCTGCACATCATACCGCAAATAATTTTCTGCAACAGAAGTTATATTGACAGTCACCATATAGGAGACACCCTCCCAATCATATGACTGCTGATACGGCACGGTCATCGACTGCCGATGTCGTATTTCTTCCATCATATTTCTGCCAATAGCCGCTGCGGCCATACTGCGCTGTGCCTGTCGGTACATGGATACACTTTGTGCCGTCAACGCTAATATAGGAAATAAAAATACTGCGCTGAGCAGCACGGCTGCCAAGGCATCGCAAAGCAGAAAACCGTTTTTATTCAATACGGATGCGTCCTGTCTGGGCTGCCAGTATAATTTTCTTCGTATACGATATATCCGGTACAGAAACAGTAACCTGCATCGCATGGGTCGGCCTTCCTTTCTCATCAAAAAAAATATCTTTTCTCGAAGCACCGCTGGCAATGACTGTTACACCCTGGGGATATGGCCGTTCTTTTTTTATTAGATATTGGCGTATGACACAATACTTATTCTTAGAACAAGATATATTCCAGTTATCACTGTCTGCCATACCATTACTCATGGAATATTGCCGTATACGCTGTATATCCATCGCCAGCTCTCGAACAAGTATATCGGCATCCCTTTTTACATTGTGCCGTTCGATAGAGGGAAAAAACACTGCTGTTCCCAAGGCAATCATCGTACAAACCAACAGTAGTTCCCATAAAAGATACCCATTGGCTCTAGCATGCTGCTGCCTAACAGAAGCCATGTCCACCATTCCTCCTTCATAAAAAAAGCACTCCACCAGCCAATCCACAAAAAGGGGCCAAACGGTATTATCGACGGTTTAGCACGCAGCCGCAGACAACATGCCGTTCCCAATGCCGTCACACAGGCCGCTATGGTCATCCCATATGCCATATATTCCGTACATCCCAGGCACAGGGCAGCCGTAAGCTTGATATCTCCGCTGCCTATGCCATCAGGATTCCAAATATACGCCAAGAAGAAGAAAGCAGCAATCAGTATTCCCAGCCATAGGTTGGGATGAAACAGCCCGGCCAGCCAACCGATTCCATTACTTAGTGCTACAACACAAACAACTGTATCGGGTATCCAATACCAAGCAATATCTGTATATACAATAACGAATGTACAGCTAACCATGCTTGCCATCCAAATACAGTACAGCCAATCTGTCCGCTCTATCAGTTCCATGATTGCCTCTCCTTCCTAAACGCTATCGAAGCAGGTGTTACTCTTTAGCTTCCGTTTGATTCGATGCTGAATCGTAAGTCACGCCGTCATACGTTCCAGAAACAACACCTTCCGCATCAATCGTATACGCAGAGTCATCGGGAAGTTTGGGTTCTGCCTGCAGATACTGCTTATCTTTTGTCTTTGTTGCCAATTCCGCTACAGTCGCAGGGTATTTGCCGTTATCGATTTCATATAAGGCAGCCGCATTGCTAATCACATGCAAATCTGCTTGAATTTTGGCAACTTTAGCTTGTTTGCTCGCAGAGGTAAACCGCGGCACAGCCATGGAACTTAGAATCAAAATAATACTGACGACGATAAGCATTTCCAGCAATGTAAACCCATTGCGCTTTTTCGTATCCCGTGTTTTGTGAAACCATGTCTTTCTTAAGTTATTCATACGATTTGCTCCTTTCGTTTTACACGGTAATGGTTGAAGCCATATCAAACAATGGCAGTAATAAACAAATCACCAATGTACCGATACATAAACCGGCTAACAAGAGGACTGCCGGACCGATACACTGCTGAATCATCGCAGCACAGCGTTCCAGCCGCCATCGATAGTACACGGCAATGGACTGCAGGCTTTCCTCGTATCGGCCTGTCATTTCTCCTACTTGCAGCATCGTTTCTACATACGGCGTACCAAATCCGCCCTGCTGAACAGCTAAACTAAGTGCGGTTCCATTTTCCAGCCGATACTGTGTTTTTTTCAGGCATTGCCGAAACCACATAGACGGCATCATCTTACCTACATCCTGCAGTGCCTGCAGCAGCGGAATACCGCTTCCCAGCTGAATAGCCAAAACCCGACTGCACCGCTGCCAGCACAGCATCAGACACCATGAACGAATCCAATGAATCTGCAAGAACGTTTCTTCGATTGCTAGTCCCCAAGCCGGATGAGCGCGCAGTGCCGGAATCCCCAGCAGGGCCAATGCAAACAGTACACCCAATCCCCAGCTGTATGACCGCACAACGCCGGCAGCTTTTAGCAGCCATTGCGTAGGATACGGCAGAGGCAGAGCCATTTGTACAAACATGGTTTCAAAAACAGGAAGAATAAACCATACCGCACCGATACATAAACTGATAGTACAAAAAACGAGAAAGAAAGGATACGCTAAAGAACTGCGCAGCAGCTGCCGTTGTTTTTGCGCATACTCATAATATTCACTTAACAGCAGGAGAATTTCTTCCATCTGTCCTCCCTGCTCACCGGCCCGTACCATCTGACAAGCAAATATCGGAAACAAACTAGTCTGTTCCATAGCCAAAGCCGGTGATGTTCCTCGTTCCATAGCCAGCGCAGCCCGTTCCATACGCAGTCTCTTTTTTAGCGGCCGTATATCTTGCTGAAGAAGACGCCAGGCTTCTACCAAAGGAATACCGGCATGAATCATCGTGCTCAGCTGTCGAAAAAAGAACGCTAGTGTCGTATACGATAATGGTGATGACAAAGACAAGCGTAATTGTTTTTTTTCTCGGATAGATAGCAGATGCCAAGAACGTTTTTTGACCAATTCCTGTACAGTTTCTTGCTGCTGTGCATTCATTTCATAGGTTCTGCAGTGTCCCTGTTTATCTTGTATTTGAACGACAAATCGCTTCATACCTGCCCCCTGTAACGCTGCCAAGCCTGCTCCATGGTTCGCATGCCCATCGCCGCGCCGGTCTGCATTACCGTTGGCAGCTGATGTTCTTTACCGCAGCGTATGAGCTGAGCAACAGCCGGTGTCTGCAGCAGCACTTCCCGTATAATATGCATCTGTCCGTCTTGGTAATACTGCCGCTGCGCTAAAATTCCTTGCAGAACCAACGCCAGGCGGCAGCGAATTTCTTCCTGCTCTGTGCCATGATACGCTCCTGCCAGCCGACGTACAGCCTGAGAAGCCGTCGGCGTATGCAGCGTAGAAAAAACAAGATGCCCTGTTTCAGCTGCCGTAATCGCCGCATCCATTGTTTCTCTATCCCGCATTTCACCAATAAGCAGAATATCCGGATCTTGCCGCAGCGCCTCTTTGATACCTAGTGCAAAGGAAGCAAAATGCACCTGCAGTTCCCTCTGGCTAATCAATGATTTTTCTCCGAAAACGACATACTCAATCGGATCTTCCAACGTAATGATATGACAGGCCCGCGTGCGGTTCACATACTGCAGTATGCGCCACAATGCCGTCGTCTTGCCGCTGCCTGTCGGACCGCAGAGCAGCACTAAACCCGATGTAAGTCCAGCCAGCTGCTGCAGCAGATCCTCATCTGCGTCAGCAGGCAGCATATCCAGCGGATACAATATGCGTATAACAGCATGCATCCCAGCAAATTCCTGGTTTACCTGCAAACGGCAGCGAATCTTTTTATATGAAAAACTAAAAGAAGCGGACGCTGCAGCCGTTTCCTGCCAGCCTGTTTCCCGCAGCCACTGCCGTATTGTCATCACATCCAATGCATCACGCCCCCATTCCAGCAGTTCTCCCGCTTGGCGCAGCATAGGCCGACGGCCTTCCTGCAAGTGAATATCCGACGCATGACAGCTAACAGCTGCTGCAAAAACTGCCTGCCAACTCATTGCCATGCTCCAATGTCATAAATGCGATGGATTTCGTCCGTATCCGTCATGCCGTTTTGCAGTGCGGCAGCAATTATTTCTTCCAGTAAAATTGCTCCGTCTGCACTAGCTGCCTGCTCCATCTCCTCTCCCTGACAGCCATGGCGGATAGCTTGTTTGACATGAAATCCCACAGGAATAAGTTCGCATACACTAAATCGGCCGACATAACCACTTTGAAAGCAAGAAGGACAGCCCTGATGCTGCCGTACATGTTTGTCCGCATGCATATCTGCAGCCTGACTGCATGAAGGACACAGCCGTCTGGCCAGCCGCTGGGAAGACATGCCTAATAGGGCATCGGCAATCAAATACGGTTCAATCCCCATATCCATCAATCGTATCGGCACATCAACAGCTCTGGAAGCATGAATCGTACTGAAAACAACATGCCCGGTCAGCGCAGCCCGTACGGCAATGCCGGCAGTCTCTGCATCTCGGATTTCTCCGATAACCAACACATCCGGATCCTGTCTGAGCAAGGCACGCAAGCCGTTTTGAAACGCTAATCCTTGTTTTAGCTGGATTTGGCTTTGGCAAAACCCATTTATTTTATATTCCACCGGATCTTCCAGCGTCGCAATACTGATTTCATCACGCTGCAATTCCCGCAGAGCCGCATACATTGTCGTCGATTTACCGCTGCCAGTCGGGCCGCTGTATATAAACAAGCCTTTACTGCAATGCGTCAAGCGGCGCAGCGCAGCTACTACAGATGGCTCCATGCCCAGTGAATCTAACTCTAGAGAAATCGTTCCGGCATCCAACAGCCGAATAACTGTTTTTTCACCGCGTATCGTAGGCATCGTACTGACTCGCATATCGACACGGCGCGTACCTTCCTGCCAGACAAAATGGCCGTCTTGCGGCAGTCGTTTATTGGCAATATCCAGTTTAGCCATAATTTTGATACGTGCCGTCAGCGTATCCAATTTTTCTTTGGCAAGAATCGCCGCTGTCGCCAATACACCGTCGCGCCGCATGCGAATACGCACCCCATCATCCAGCGGCTCGATATGTATGTCACTGCTTTTAGAAAAAACAGCATACTGTATCATAGCCTGAACCATTTCCTGTGCCGTACCCTGCAGCACTATCTTGTTCTGCATCCTCTTTGGCCTCCTTTCCTCCTTGGCATCATCATAGCATGAATATACAACTGCCAAAAAACTCTCATTTATTTTTAATCTTCTCGTTTTACTTTTTTAATCCAATTTTAATCTTTCTTTAATAACTCTCTCTGATTTCTCATTTATGGTCCGTTATGACATAAATTGACTGTACCTGCACGTTTTTTAAATACAGCCATTTTATGGTATGATGAAGAAAACACGTCAAAGGAGATGACACGATGAACTCCATATTACTGCAGGGACTTAATGCACAACAGCAAGCTGTCGTAACCGATTTAACCCATCATATCCTGCTCAATGCACCAGCCGGCACAGGCAAAACAACCGTGTTGGCGCGCCGCGTTGCCGCTATTTTAGACACACAAAAAGCCGAGGCTTCCCAGCTGCTGTGTCTGACCTTTACCAATCGGGCCTGCAAAGAATTAAAACACAAAATCGTTGCTGCTGTACACGAAAAAGGCCTTGACGTCGTCGTCAAGACCATTCATAGCTTTTGTTATTCTCTTATCAAAGAAGAAGGGAAGGCCTCCTCATCCCTGTACAGCGATGCCATCGTATATGACGATGAAGATTGCAAACAACTTATCAGCGATATTCTCATACGGCACGCCATGCCTCTTTCCGGCTCAAACCGCCTGCAAAAGCTGCAGAATTTCATTGAAGTCATCAAAAAATATCCTTTTCTTCACCATACAGATACGCCGTCTATGACCTGCGAACATGCCGTTTCCGCTTTTCTGCAGAATGATGCTGCCGTTCGTTCCCTCTGCATTGCCTATGACCACTCGTTGGACAAAGAGCTGGAACAATGGCTCGTCACGAACGGACTACGTCTTTTTCAGCAGTATGAACAAACACTTCAAGATAATCATGCCCTCGATTTTGCCGACTTGATTACGTCGGCATACCGACTGTTATGCCAGGATGCTGTCTGCCGCCGTTGGCGGGATCGCTTCCGCTACATTGCCATTGATGAAATGCAGGACACAAGCGAAATCGAGTATCGTGTAGTATCTAAATTATTTCCCGGCCGCATCATATTGTTGTGCGGTGATTATTTCCAAACGATTTACGAATGGCGCGGCTCCTATCCCGATTTGATTTTGCGGCAATTTACGGCCGATTTTTCACCGCGCCGTATTACGTTTACCATCAATTACCGGGCTACCCAGCTGTTGCTAAAGGCATCATCATCCTGCTTATCCCAATTATTTGGTTCATCTGTCCGCCAGATGTATCCCGTCCCCAGTACAGCCGCATCACCTGTTTGCGGTGAGCCTATCGTAGTCAAAGAGGCTGCTCATTTTATGGAAGAAGCCCGTTGGATTTTTCATGAAATTGCCAAATTGCCGCAGGAAGCGCAAACTAAAACCTGTATTCTAACGCGGACAAACAAATATAATAAGGAAATTTGGAACGGCGTCCGGTCTCATAATGAACGACTGCCTGCAGAAACACAGCTCCCCTTTACAATGATTGACCAGTTTCAACTATTTAAGCGACAGGAATGCAAAGATGTCATTGCCTTTCTTCGCCTGTTTCTTAACAAACACGATACTCTGAGCCTCAAGCGGATTGTAAAGCGATTTGCCAAACGAATCGGGCCGCGTACGCTGTCTGCGATTGAAAGCGATTCGTACCGCAAACTCGGCATCAGTCTATGCGATTTTATCGACCCGGAAACTACAGCATACGGCGACCCATTTGGGCATTTAATCACGGCCTTGTCTCAAGAAAATGTCGTCGTATTTGATGTGGAAAGCACTGGTACTGACACGACACAGGACGAAATCATTCAAATTGCAGCCATTCGTTTGGACTGCCGAGGATACGCCAAAGACCGGTTCATGACATATGTCCGTGCCGACCGCAACGTTGGTGATTCCTATTATGTCCATCATATCAGTGATGAACTGCTGCAGCAAAAAGGCCGGGCACCACAAGACGCCTTGAAAGCCTTTCTGCAGTTCGCCGGCAATGCCGTCATCGTCGGACATAATGTTACCTATGACTTGCAGATTCTGCACAGTGAACTCAGACGCCTTCATGCAACGCCCCTCGGCGATGTTTCTTATTATGATACACTTGATATATTCCGCCGTTTTTATCCCAACGTACGAAATCACAAATTGAGTTTCCTCAGCGACTATTTTTCTCTGGAAGATAAACCCAGCCACGATGCCTTTGATGATATTATGGCCACAGCCGCCTTGCTGCGGTATGCCCTGCAGCAGCATATTATACCGGAAGAACCGCAGCGGCGCGCCTGCATTGCCATGTATGCACCGCTTTTTGCCCCCATCGGCAGCACACTGCAAACACTGCGCATGCTAACGTATACACAACGTCCCTGCGAGATGATTGCGCAAGTAATGATGCAAGGCGGCGTCAAAGCGTATTACCTGTCACAGCAGGAAAAACAACTCGCTGCCGGCCGCCATATTGACCGCATAGAAAATATCCGTAAATTATACCGTCTTGCCAAAGAACTGGACACCCGTCCGCAACAGGATGCCCGTGACGCACTAACAGAATTTCTGCAGCTCACCTCGCTGTCCAACAGTGAACTGGACACGCTGCTTGCCAAAAAGCCCCAAATCCCGATTATTACAGTACATCAGGCTAAGGGGCTGGAATTTGACTATGTATTTTTAGCGTGTTTACAAGAAGGTACGTTTCCGCTGTCACGAGCTATTTCCCATCAAGAACTGGATGAAGAAAAACGGTTGTTTTATGTCGCCATGACGCGTGCCAAAAAACGGCTGTATCTGAGCTGGCACCGCCAGGAAGGCCGGCATCTTTGCCAGCCAAGCCCATTTATAGCGGCTATTCCGCCGCAGTATACAACAGAAAGCAGCGATACCTAAATAAAACCAGCCATTCCCAACAGAAGGCCCAGTATGCCGGAACCGACTAATACGCGAATGACGCCTATTTTTTTGCGAACAGCAGCATACGCCAAGAAAAAGACCAGCAAGCCGCCAGCGCTAAACTGCGTCATATCGTGAGGAATTTCTTCTGTGTTCCACACCGCCAGCAAAATAAAACTGATACTTGCCGCGCAAATAAGCGCTACGACAGCTGGGCGCAGTCCATTTAAAATACCGCGAATCGCGCCTATATCTCCATATTTCAAAAAAATACGAGCCAACACTATCCCCAAAAACAACGATGGAGTAACAAATCCCAACGTAGCACAAACTGCACCGCCAAGGCCTGCAATCTTCGTGCCGGCAAACGTAGCCGCATTGATGCCGATAGGCCCCGGCGTCATCTGTGAAATCGTAAATACATCAATAAATTCACTCATGCTCAGCCAATGATACGTATCGACCACACTGGCCTGAATCAGCGGCATAGATGCATAGCCGCCGCCGACACAAAAAATACCGACTTTGCAAAATTCCCAAAACAGCAGCCAATAAATCATGACTATGCCTCCTTAATTGTATTTAGCAGCACGCATAAATAACAGTCCAATAATGCCGTCTACGATAACCAATGCCATAATATTCAGCTGGAACCAGATACTGCCGATAAACGTTGCCGCAACAATCAGCAGCGGCAGGACCAGTTTCTTTTTACATTGCTTGACCAATAAATCAATTCCTACATTGACAATCAATGCCGTTGCACCGCACTGCATCCCTTTCAATGCCATGCGAATATATGTATTTTGAATAAAGAAATCATAACAGTAGGAAATAATCGACAATGTAATCAAACACGGCAGCACTGTCGCTACCAAGGCTACGAGCGTCCCCAAGATGCCTGCCATGCGATATCCCAAAATAATGGCACTGTTGACAGCTACGACACCGGGCATGGATTGCGCAATGGCTACCATATCCAAAGCATCTTTGTCATGTATCCAATGGTATTCATCAACAAATTTACCTTTCAGCAGCGGAATAATAACATAGCCGCCTCCCACGGTAAATGCACTAATAATAAACGTGGTTTTAAAAAGAGTCCAAAAAAAATGAGCATCCCGCGGTTTATTCATGATATTGGTTTCCATGATGCTTCTCCTTTCTCAATTTTTTTCTAAATTGATTATATCACGTTGGAATACATATTGAAAATATCTTGATAATTGGTATGATATACGTAATACTTATAGGAAAGGATTTTTAATCATGGATATTCGCCAATTAACATATTTTTTGACTATCGCCGAAGAAGGGCAAATTACCGCTGCTGCTAGACGACTGCATATGGCACAGCCGCCGCTGAGCCAGCAAATGAAAAACTTGGAAGCAGAACTGGGCGTGCAGTTATTCAAAAGAGGACCGCGCCAAGTACAGCTTACAGATGCCGGAGAAATTCTGCTGCGCCGGGCCCAGCAAATTGTCAATTTATCGGACTCTACGCTGCGGGAAATTACCGATTTTAAAGAAGGGCTGCGCGGCACATTGACTATCGGTACGGTTTCTTCTTCCGGCAGCATTATTTTGCGGCCGGCTATGTCCCAATTTCATCAGCAATACCGAGGCGTTCGCTTTGAAATCTATGAAGGAAATACATTTAAAATCATTGAATTACTGCAAAAAGGACTCATTGAAATCGGGCTAGTCCGCACGCCGTTTAACCAAGAATCACTGCACTGCAAATTTCTGCAGGAAGATCCCATGATTCTTGCCCTGACAGAAGAACTGGACTGGTGTCCTGATAAAACAGAAATCACCTTGCCGGATCTCATCAATCAGCCGTTGATTATTTACCGTCGCTTCGACCAGCTTATTCATGAAGCATGTGCCGTGTATAACATCACGCCAATGGTTTTCTGTCGCTGTGATGATGCCCGCACTACCTTGCTGTGGGCCAATGCCGGCATGGGCATTGCCATTCTGCCCTGTTCAGCCTTTACCCTGGGAGATCATTCTCACCTACACATTAAATACATTCGCGAACCGAAATTAACAACTCGCATCGCCGCTATTTGGATGAAAAACCGATACGTATCCTCACTGGCAGAAAAATTCATTCAAGCATTATCTTGAGTATCTATATCATATAAAAAGACAAAAGCTGTCTACAACAATAGGAACCAAGCCATCTAGTATTTAATTTCTAGTCTAATACTAGATAACCAGGTTTCTTAGTTGTATGACAGCTTCTTTTTGTTTTAACTATTTCAAACAGCTATCTCGTTCATAAAAGAAACATGGATACATTGCTGCTAAATGCAAACCAGCAACACCGACAAGCTGCGTACTAAAACTTATTCATACGCATGCTGCTGTTTCTGCTATGCCAGCAAATGGCTGACCAGTTTAACACAGTCGGCTGCATCTTTGGAGTAACCGTCCGCACCGATTTCATCGGAAAAGCTAGGTGTAACAGCAGCGCCGCCGATAATAATCTTGCCGGTATATTTTTTGTCTGCCGCTTCAGACACGACATCTTTCATGCGCATCATCGTCGTCGTCATCAAGGCGGACAAGCCGACAACGGAAGCATGTTTGTCTAGAGCAGTCTGAATGATTTCTTCTGCCGACACGTCTTTTCCCAAATCAATGACGTTATACCCATAGTTGCGCAGCATTAGGCCTACGAGATTTTTGCCGATATCGTGCACGTCGCCTTCTACGGTGGCGATGACAATCGTTGCCATTTCTTTTTCATTGGCATCATGCTGAATTAACGGTTCCAAATAGGCAATGGCTGTTTCCATCGTATTGGCACTGGCAATGAGCTGCGGCAGGAAATAGACTTGTTTATCATACAGCTCACCTACTCGATTGATAGCCGGAATCAGCAGACCATCAATGATTTTTTCCGGAGCCAGTCCCTTTTCCAGCTCCCCCTGTGCATAGGCAACTACGCTGTCTTTTTCACCTTCCAATACGGCTTTATACACTGGATTGGCCGCCAATGCATCTTCCTGAGAGGATGCGTTTTGTTCGGCATCGATAACGGCAGCTCCGGCTTGCGCCATGAGTTCTGCCCGTTCTTTGCGCTTCTTTTCTTCTTCTTTTTTGTCGAAGTATTGCATCCGTTTGATATAGGCAATATCACTGCCTTCCCGGTTCATCAGCATGTTGGATGCGGATGCCGTATTCATCAACATGTCCTGAGACGGGTTGGCAATAGCCATCGTCAGGCCGTTGGCAATGGACATAGCCAAAAACGTCATGTTGACATATACCCGATTGGGCAGGCCGAAGGAAATATTGGACAAGCCACAAACAGTTGGAATCTGCAAATCCTGTTTGCAGTGTGAAAATGTTGCCATGCAGTCCAGGGCTGCTGTCGGCGATGCGCCGACTGTCGCAACCAATCCATCGACAATAATATCTTCTTTCGTAAATCCATACGTATACGCTGTTTGAAGCAGCTGATCTAAAATCGTATGTTTTTCTTCCAGCGTCTTTGGGATGCCGTTGTCATCCAGCGGCAAAGCAATAAACATCGCCCCGTATTTTTTAGCAATCGGCATGAGTCGTTTGACCTTTTCCGATTCAAAAGAAATAGAGTTAATCAGCGCGCGTCCCGGATAAATCCGCAGGGCTGCTTCAATGACTTCCGGATAACTGGAATCAATACTGAGCGGCAGTCCGGAAACGCCGGTCACTTCATACACCGAGCGAATCATCATTTCTTTTTCATCAATGCCGTTAGTACCCATGTTGATATCTAAAACAGCGGCACCATTTTTTTCTTGTTCCCGTGCCATGGAACGTACTAAATCCATCTTGCCGGCCCGCAGTTCTGCCTGCAGTTTTTTCTTGCCTGTCGGGTTGATGCGTTCGCCAATGACCTGAAACGGCCCGTTCAGCTGGATTTCCGCAATCTGCCGTTCTGATGCCAGTACACGGCGGTGTATGGCTTTTTCTGTAAGCGGCTTCATGTCTTTTACAGCTTCATGAAGTGCCCGAATATGTTCAGGTGTCGTGCCGCAGCAGCCGCCGACAATATGAGCACCTGCTTCAATAAGCAGCTTCCCGTCACGAGCAAATTCTTCCGGTGTTGTTTTATATACAGTCTGACCGTTTTCCAGCTCCGGCAATCCGGCATTCGGTTTCGCAATAATCGGAATATCTGCATATGCATACATGGTTTTTACGGTATCGACCATATCTTCCGGACCGGTAGAGCAGTTGAGCCCAACGGCATCCACGCCTAATCCCTGCAGTACGACAACAGCGGCTTCCGGCGGCGTGCCGTACAGCGTGCGTCCATCCTTTTCAAACGTCAGCGTCGCCATAATCGGCAAATCACATGTTTCTTTGATAGCCAATACGCAGGCTCTCGTTTCCTGCAGGCTCATCATCGTTTCAACAATAAAGATATCGACACCGGCTTCATATAATACCTTAGCTTGTTCTTTATAAACATCAACTAATTCTTCAAACGTCAGTTCACCCATAGGATACAGCTGCCGGCCGGTCATCGTCATATCGCCGGCTACATAGGCCTTGCCGGCTGCCGCTTCTTTGGAAATGCCCACAAGGGCCTGATTGATTTCGACCAGCTTCGTATCCAAGCCGTATTCTGCCAGCTTAATGCGATTTCCTGTAAACGTCGGTGCATAGAGAATTTGCGTACCCGCTTCAACAAACCGCCGCTGTAAATCTATCATAATATTTCTGTTTTCCAATATCCATGCTTCCGGGCAAACACCGACAGGCATGCCGGCCTTCTGCAGGTTTGTTCCTGTCGCGCCGTCAAGCATTACCACGCCGTTTGCCAAAAGCTCCTGAAATTCATTTCGTGTCATTCGTAGTCGTTCCCCCTATATGGTTACCATGTCAAAAATCCATGTATTGTATATACATATCTTGAAAGGATGCCTCGTTGCCCAAGACAATTTCTTGGGAGGCTGCCGCAATTTGTTTCATGTCCTGCCGCACACGGGCGTCACATAGTGCCGCTGCCGCGCCCTGCAGGGATGTATTGCCCACAGCTTTCGTCTTCGGCACCAACTCGCTAGGCAGCAATCCTATTTGCCCCGCATGTTCCGGCTGTATATAAAAGCCAAATCCGCCTGCCAAATATACATGATGTATATCACGGTATGATGCGCCGGCCTGCTGTATCAGCACTTCGATGCCGGCCCGAATCGCGCCTTTTGCCATTTGTATTTCCCGTATATCCTGCTGGGTCAATACAATGCGCTGCCGGTCAGGCGTAGCAGCCAGTGAAAATCCATGCGTCGCATACGGCTCGCTAAGCCGCCCCTTGGCATCTACCCACTGCTGCCGCACCAAGGCGGCCATGGCGTCGATGACACCGCTGCCGCATATACCGCAGGGTGCGGCTCCTTGTATAGTCTGTATCTGTACTTGACGCTGCTGCACGGCAACACGGCAAATCGCTCCGGGAATACTGCCAGTTCCCCAAGTCAAATTACCGCCTTCCAGTGCCGGACCAGCAGCTGTTGATGCCGTCAGGCACAGCGTTTGATTGCCAATCGCCATTTCGCTGTTGGTACCTAAGTCGATAAACAGCGACAGTTCCTGCTGTTTTCTCATAGCACACTGCCATATGCCGGCTATAATATCGGCACCGACATAGGTACTGATACCGGGCAGGAGCGTCACTGTTCCTTTACAGTCCGTCACGCCAAATACGTCCTGCCAGTCATAGGTCATACCGCCTAAGGCATGCGGCTGAAACGGCCAGGTTCCTAGGCCGCTGCATTCCCAGCCCATGAGCAGGTGCAGCATCGTCGTGTTGGCACTGACTACAGCCTGATGAACTGCTGTTTTAGCCATGGGATAGGCTGTACACACCTGTTGAAACAGCTGCTGCAAATCATAGCGTATCCCCTGCTGCAGCTCTTGTAAATGTCCGGCATTGGCAGCTTGAATACGGCTGATAACGTCGGCACCATAGGCTCGCTGGCTGTTGACCGCGGTAACTGTCTGCACGATATGTGTCGTCGTCATATCCACCAGTGCCATCGCAATCGTCGTCGTGCCAATATCAATAGCCAGCCCGTATGTATGTGCATCCTGCAAAGGCTGTCTTTTTCCTGCCTGCTGTCCCAACACAGTAAATTCTCGTTCATCCTGTGTAGTAGGTACAGCAATGTAAACCTCATCGTCAGGCACAGCGCGGCAGGCCAGCCGCCAGCCCTGCCGTATTTCTTCTGCTGTAAAAATCTGCTTGTCTTCCTGCGTCACCGACAATGTCCCTTGAATAACACGGATACGGCATTTACCACAATGTCCCGTACCACCGCAGGGACACGGAATTGGTACGTGCTGCTGCCGCAGCTGCTCAGATATACGTATCCCGGCCCGGCATCGGATAGCCGTTTCCTGCTGCCGCAGCGGGCAGTCTTTTTTCTGACAAGCCTTGCAGTCATGCGCTACGGCAAACGAGGCGGTATCCGCTGTCAGCGCATAAATGATGCTCATCGATTTGACAGGCAGTAACATATCATCTTCCGTAAGCGTAATCCCCAATATCCGTGCAGCGTCTACAGCTTTGGCTGCATCTCGCTGCAACGACAAAGCACCATTCATGCCGCCTTCGTAGCGTTTGGCAATCCCTGCGTGTTTCTCCCGGCAAAGGGCTTCTATCTGCGGCCGCAGCTGTTCTTCAAAAGCAAACAGACAACTGTCCGCCATGGCATCAAACAGCATGCCCTTGGTATACTCATGTGCCGTAAAATACGCATCCGTTTTCTTTTGAACAGTCGATCCCAGCGTCAATACGACATATAGAACACTGCCTAATTCAGGATGCTGTGCAAAAGTAAGTGCCGCTTTAGGCTGTATTGAAATTCGCAGCAGCCGTTCCAATTCATGAAATAAGGCTTCGCCTTTTTCCCAGCCGTTATGGGGTTGGTATCCGGCTAGGCGCAGACTTGCCGTACAGTCCGGCATAATGCGTTTTCCCGTTATGATTCGGATATCACGCAATGTCATTCACCTCAATCACGCCACATGATGACAGCCATATGCCGCCCTGTCTTCTGTCCCTGCTTCGATGCCTTGCGGTAAGAATAAAACAAGTCATCACGACAGCATGTACAAATATGGGCATTTTCTAAATGCGTTGGCAAAATACCTGCCTGCAGCAACAGTTTTTCATTGGCTTTTGGCAAATCAAAATAGTATTTTCCTGTTTTGGGGATGTATCGCGCTAATTCGTTTACGTCCTGTACCGTAAATAACGGTCGGAATTGTTCAATGACTTCCGCGCCGACTTCAAAACAGCAGCCGCCAATCGCCGGTCCAATCGCTGCCAATACGTCGCGGGCCTGCGTGCCGTATGCCTCTGCCATTTTCTGCAATGTTACCCTGCCGATATTGCTTGCCGTGCCCCGCCAGCCGCCATGACTAACAGCTACAGCATGATGAACCGGATCTACCAAAAGCAGCGGCGTACAATCAGCAAAGTTCATCGTCAGCGGTACATTGCTTTCATTGGTAATCAAACCGTCGCAGGCAGCTATCGCCGTATCCCGCGTCAGCGCCCCCCGTCCGCAGGCCTCTTTGCCGACAGCTTCCACATGGATACCGTGAACCTGATTGCAGCAGACAATCTGGTCTGCGTCTATCTGCAGCGTTTGTAAATAAGCCCGGCGGTTTGCCTGAATCGTATCCGGCTGCTCGCCGCTGGCAAAACTCATATTGAGTGCAGAAAATACGCCCTGACTGTGACCGCCGCAGCGTGTCGATACAGCCGCCGTTACAGCAGGTATGGTCTTAAATATATCAAAGGTGACAAACGAAACACCATTTTTTTCTTCTAGCATACCTTTGGCCTCCTCGTCTTATACATGGCTATTATTATACAAAACTTCAGATGAAAAAACCAGTCAAATACGACGTTTTTCCACAGGAATCCCAGCAGCCCGGCGATATATCCCCCAGGCACAGACAGCCGTCACAACTTCGGCCAGCCAGAACGCATGCCAAATCCCAGACGGTCCCCACAGCTGACAGCCAACATACGCCGCCGGAATAATCACCAAGATGCTGCGCAGGAGAGAAATCCATAATGACGGCATGCCTTTTCCCAGGCCTTCTAAGGCTCCGGACGACGTAATGGAAACGGCTGATACGATAAAGCCCAGGCTAATACAGCGAAGCGCCGTGCTGCCGGCAGCTATCGTTTCCGGATTTTGCGAAAACCAGTGCATCAGTACATCCGGAATCAGCCAGCAAACCAGCGTACCGCCTGCCATGACCAATCCATTCAGCAGCAGCGTCGTACGATACAAGCGTTTTACCCGGTCATAACAGCGCGCGCCAAAATTATACCCCATCAAAGGACGCAGGCCTTGAATAATACCATTGGCCGGCATATATAAAAACGTCTGCAGTTTATAGTAAATACCCAGTACGACGACATAGATGGGGGAGTACATGGACAGCATGCCGTTAAGTGCCGTAATCAACAAAGAAGGCAACCCCATGTTGAGAATCGCCGGGATGCCGATGCTGTATATTTTTTTATCCAACGCAATATCCCAAACCAAATATACCCTGGAAATCCGCACATGCATAGGTCGGTACTGCTGTACCGCCAAATATACAAACAGCGATACAGCCTGCCCCAAGCCAGTGGCCCAAGCAGCGCCGGCTATGCCCATGGCAGGTATCGGCCCCCAGCCAAAAATCAAAATCGGGTCGCCAATGATGTTGGTCAGACAGCCGCAAATCAAGCTGATCATCGATACCTGCATGCGTCCTACAGCTTGAAACATTTTTTCATACGCCAAATCTATCGTCAAGACCAGCGAAAATCCAAGCACAATATTGGCATACGTAAGGCCCAGTGAAATAACGTGCGCATCCTGCGTAAACAGCCGCAGAAACGAAGGCATAACGGCCATACAGCTGCCCATCAAAATCAAGCCATGCAGCACGGACAGCACCATGCCGTGCGTAGCCGCCGTATGGGCCAGCCGTTCCTGCCTGGCACCTAAGCAAAAAGAAATCACGGCATTCAGCCCTACACCAAAGCCAATGCTCACGGCATTGACGGCATTTTGTATGGGAAACACCAACGACACAGCAGTCAAGGCGTCTTCACTAATCATAGCAACAAAAAAGCTGTCAATAATATTATACAATGAGTTGACAATCATCGAAATCACTGCCGGCAGTGCCATGGCTGCCAGCAAGGGCAAAACAGGCTTTGTTTTCATCAGCGTATGGTCCATGCGTATCCTCCTAAATACAGAAAAAGCCACACAATTATCCAAGATAACTGTGTGGCTAAAAGATGACAATGTCCGGAAAATTCCACTACATAAGATTTTAACAATCTCATTATATAAAACGTCCCGTCCTGTTGTCAATCTGTATCTAGAAAATCAGCCCTATCCATTAGTATGTTTGAGTTTCGTCACATCAATACCTTCGTGCTGCAGCAGTGCTTCTTTCTTATCCAGTCCGCCGGCATAGCCCGTCAGACTGCCGCCTGCACCAATGACACGGTGGCAAGGAATGATAATAGATATCGGATTGTGGCCTACGGCACCGCCAATCGCTTGCGCAGACATATGGTCTTTTCCCTCATAAGACGCAACTTCATCGGCAATTTCTTTATAGGTACGTACTTGTCCATACGGGATTTGGCACAATATCTGCCAGACCAATCTGCGAAACGAACTGCCCTGCGGTGCCAGCGGCAGCGTAATCAGTGCAGGCATTCGTCCTGCGAAATAATCATCCAGCCACTTTTTTGTCCGTATCAAAACAGCCGTTTCCTGCGACACCACATCTTCCTTGGCAACCGATGCCATATAATACTTCTGTCCTTCAAACCACGCTCCGATTACGCATTCTTCATTGCTCACCAATGTCAATGTACCCATAGGGGCTTCATATGACGATTTATAATACATAGTGCTGCTTCTCCTTTAGTTCTTATCAGCTGCATCCTCTTTGTCCGTTTTTTCAATCTGTGCGGAAACGGTCTTTGTATCTGCAGCTGCTTTTTTTACCGTATCATCTGTTTTACTGACTTCTTCTTTAAATTCACGCAGACTCGTACCCAGTGCCTTACCCAAACCGGATACTTTTTTGCCGCCAAACAAAATGAGGACAATCAATAAAATAACGATTAATTCTTGTGCGCCTAAATGCATCATGACCTCCTCGTTGTTATATATATCTTATTGTATCACGACTACACCATTTAGAAAAGCAGCTCTTTGTTACGGAATATGATTACGGCAGTGCGTTATAGGTATCTTCATCTACAGGTTCACACCATTCGTTGCCAGCACCGTCTGCCGGTACTTCAATCGCTACATGAGCAAACCAGCTGTTTTTAGCCGCACCGTGCCAATGCTTGACTTCCGGCGGAATATTGACAACATCGCCGGCATGCAGTTCCTGTGCCGGTTTGCCCCATTCCTGATACCAGCCTCGTCCTGCTGTGACAAGCAGAATCTGTCCGCCTTTATGATGAATATGCCAGTTGTTGCGGCATCCCGGTTCAAAGGTCACATTTGCTGTGACGACGCGTTCTGTTGTCAGCATGTTGAGATAACTCTGTCCGACAAAATAGTTCGCATAGGCTGTATTTTTTTCACCTAGCGCAAAAACTCCTGATTTCTGTTGTGCTTCCTGATGTTCTGCCATCGTTTTCATCGCTCCTTTATTATTCTATGTGTTAAATGAAACACACTACACAGCAGCATCTACCGTATCAAAGATGCTGCCTGTGTGTGCTTCGTATGAAAAAATTCGCGGTTCTTATTCGCCGTATACTTCTTTTGCCATAGTAAAAGCGGCCCATGCTTTCGGCCAACCGGCATAAAACCCCAGCTGCGTAATCATTTCGACCATTTCGTCTTTCGTTACGCCGTTTTTCTTCGCCGTTGCCATATGATATTTCAGCGAGCTGTCTATCACGCCGGCACCTACTAAGGCAGAAATGGTCACCAAGCTGCGGTCATGCAGCGATAATATATCATTGCGGGACCATACTTCACCAAAGAGGATGTCATCATTATAGCGGGCAAAGTCCGGCGCAAACTTGCCGAGTTGATCCCGTCCTGCTGTCTGGACAATTTTTACTGCTTTTTTCTGTTCTGTCTGATTATTTGCCATCGTTATCGCTCCCATCGTTATCATTGTCATTGTCAAAACGGCCGCGCACAACGCGGTCATCCAGCTGCGTTTTCTTTTCATCAAGGTCTCCTTATGCTTCTGCAAACTGCCGGATTTGTTCCAGCCATATCGTTATATCTCGCTGCGGCGTTTCCTGATGACTGCCGCCAGTCGAATCGAATTGGACTTCCATCGGATAAATGATGGTTGCACCCTGGCAAGCTTTTTTCATATCCGCGATGACATGTCCCGGCCAGCCGCCATTAGTCATAAACGGAATCACGTATTTACCCTGCCATTGCTGCTGATGGATAAATGTCTTGACAGCCGGTGCCATCGTATACCACCACGTCGGCGTTCCTACGGCAATGACGTCATAGTCTTCTATGCGCACACCCAGCTCTTGAATAGGCGGTTCATAGCCGCGCTGTACTTCCTCTTGGCCTTGTGCCACGACAGCATCATAGCTGCCGGTATACGGTGTTTTCGTATCGATGCGGACAATATCTGCCCCCGTAGTCTGCTGTATTTCTTCTGCAATTTTCTGGGTATTCCCGTTAGACCAAGAATAATATACAATCAACATATGTTTCATTTTTTCACCTTATTTTTTCGTATTTTTTTCAATTTCATAGCGAAGATAGTCCAGTCGATCCAGCTGTTTCTGCTTAAAATGAATTTCATTCATTGCCTTTCTGCGCAGCCGTGTAAGCATCTGCATCTGTTCTTCATTCGTATTATCTTCTGCCACGACAAGGCGCATGTACTGTTCTACTTCTTTATTTGTAAAGCCAATATCATGCAGCGTCATAATCAGACTTAAGCGTTCTATATCTTTCTCATCATACTGCCACGCTCCCATGACGGATTTTACAGCACTGCATAATCCCCACGACTGATATTCTTCCAGTATCTCAATAGGAATGGCATACTCTTTACTCGCTTCCTCAATGGTCATGCTATACCTCGTACTGTATTATTGTACTGCCTGAATATCTTTCAGCCACTGTGAAACCTTAGCAGCATCGGCATACTGGCTGCCTTTGACGATTGTCGCACCGTTTGCGGCGTTTTGGATATCCGGAATACTGCCGTCAATCGGACTGCCGCCGCTAGTGCAGAACGGTACAATGACTTTGCCATTAAATGAATAGGATTCCAAGAACGTGTACATATGCATCGGTGCTTTATACCACCAAATCGGGTAGCCGACAAATAGAACATCGTACTGATCCATGTTGTCTACTTTGGTTGCTACAGCCGGTCGTGCATTGTCGTTGGCTTCTTTTTTAGCGATGTCCACACATTCCTGATAATCCTTGGGATAGGCTTTTTCCGGTTCTACGGCAACGATGTCACCGCCGACTTCGCGGTGAATCTGTTCGGCTACGTTTTTTGTATTACCGCTCCAAGAATAGTACGCTACCAATACCTTTTTGCCCTGCAGACCGCCGGGAATTGTATTGACGATTTCGCTGCTGGCTGCCGCTTTCGTCCTTTGCCCATTGGCATTAGTACTAGATGACGTACTTTCTGAGCTGCCGCATCCTACTAGTGCCAAGGCCATAACTGCTGTCATCATCATCGTTGTAATTGTTTTGAATTTCATCCTGCATCTCTCCTTTTACATTGTATATGTATTATGTTTTCACTGCCATTTTCTTACAAGCCGACTCCCAGCCGGATGTTTTAAAAGTTCACGCCGATTCATCGATACGTCTCCTTAACAGCCTGCTTCTTTTGAATAGTGACATGCCATGAGATTGGTTCGTTTGAGAAGAGACGTTTCATAATGACGAATCTGGAAATCTGCTTCCGCAACAGACTGCTGCAGTTTGGCAATTTGCTGCAACAATTTATTCTTAGCTGCTGCGATCATCTTTTTGCGGATACCGGCTGTATCCTGACCCTGTTTCGCCAGTTCCATATACTGCTGAATCTCTTCTAGGGACATGCCGCTAGCCTTCAAGCTTTGAATCAGTGCTACATACTGAACATGATATTCGCTATATTGGCGAACGCCGCCATGATTGCGCGGTACTGTCGGCAATAAACCAATGCGTTCATAAAACCGAAGCGTATCATCAGAAATACCCGTACGTTGTGCCATTTCTCGAATAAACATAACCAGTTCCTCCTTTATTACTCATCTCTCGCTGACATCTTTAGTATACGAAACCGTCTTATATATGTCTAATGCTTATATTTTTATTTTAGAAATACATATTGAGCATTTCTAAAAGGTGCTGCATCCTACAACAAACGAAACAATCCCAACCAGCAAAAGCAGGATATTACGGCGTTTTTTTGGGGCCAGCGCATCACCGGACTGTGCCAAATCATAGAATTGGTTGACAGCCGCAATATCAATGTTTTTGATACATGGCTGACAGTTTCAAAAAATCCCGTCTATTCATGACCATGTTCTCCTTTCGTATACCGATGATACCAAGCAGCCGCGCCAATCCACGCAGCCGCACAGACGGCAGTGATACATCCGCCGCTGCAGGCGCCGCAGACACCATTGCACAGAGGCATCGTCTGTTGCAATACCGGCATCGCCGTCGGTACTGCCGTACTTGCTAGGGAAACAGCCGCAGCTCCTACGCCGCTTCCCAACGCTTTTTTATTCATGGTGCATCTCCTTTGGCATACCATACGTAATTGCGTGAACAGGACATATATCCCGACAGGCACCGCAAACAATGCAGCGCTGTCTGTCAATGACCGCTTTGTTTTCTGTCATATCAATCGTCCGCATCGGACAAACACGTCGGCATCTCTGACAGCCGACACACTGCTTCGTATCGGCCTTCATTTGCCAAGACCAAGGCAAATACCGCCCAATTTGATACAATGCACTGCTGAACGCGCCAACGGGACAGAGAAAATTACAAAATCCCCGTCCGCCTTTGGTAAACAGCCCCAATAAGATAAACCACACAGCGAATGTCAGAATAAGAGAAATCGAGTATACTGGCAGTCGCCCTGTATGCAGCACCGTAATCAGCATATCAAAGACAAAAAAATTGCAGTACGCGCAATGCTCCACAATGCCAACCAACGGCGTCAAAAAAAATCCAGCTAAAAAACCATAGCGAATCGGCGTAATACGAACATGATTCACCCAGTCAATCTGTAGCTTTTCCGGTACCAAACGCGATAAAAATTCCGGCAGGGCCCCGGCAGGACACAGTATACCGCAGTACAGCGGGCCAAAGATAAGCGAAACAATAGCCAGCAATGCCAAGGCAATCAGCGATACCGGCCCGGCCTGCATGATATCGCCCGTCACCAGCGTATTTAGCGGAATACGAAAACACGGTTCATGAATACTGTACATCTGCGTCGGTGGAATAACGAGGTCTAGCAAGCGGGCAAATCCATCAAAAGACGCATAAAATAACATAAACCCCATTCCATAACCAAGCAGTCGTTTGCTGTAATACTTACATTGTTTCTTCATGAACGTCCTCTTTTCCATGTGTAGTCAAATACCCCTCAAAACTGCCTTCAGTTTGCAGTAAATACTCCATGCCGCCGATGACATGACCAATCGGAACGAAATCGGCAGATGGTTCTTCATTACGACCAAAAATAACCAGATTCTTATGGCGAATATCCATCGCAATGTCTCCTGCTTTAGGCTTCATGCCCGTCGTATTTTCTATGTCAAAAATACGTTCCGGCAACCCTGGCAAAATAATGCGCTGCTCCTGCCGCTGCAGTGTAATCACCAACGGCTGCCGTTCTAAAAATTCCCAAGCAGCTTGTGTATCATACAATCCAAACACGACATGCCCGTTTGTAAATGATACATGCCCTTTTGCTGCATAATGGTTTGTCGTTCCTCGCATGCACTGCGTATTTTCTTTAGCACACAATGGTTGCGGACAAGCCACATATACAGCTGCACTCAAGCCAATACATACCGCTGCTGCCAACATCCAAAACGTTCTCTTACGAAGCCTTTGTTTCATATGATGCCACCTCCATGGGTACACTGTATGTTATTTCTCATGACACGTTTAGTATACCCACAAGTTCTACATATGTCTAATGCTTATGCTCTTATTTTAAAAATACAATATAGGCATTTTTACGTATTTATTTTTATCTTCAACTTCATTACTGAATATATATATATAAACAGGCCATTGCATAAGCAACAGCCTGTTTTTACATATCCCAGCCCATTACGTGTCAATCGTAATGAGTTCATACTGTGGATTCCCCATTTTTAACTCTTTCATAGCTTGCAGCTGATGAAGACCATGACGGCTTTCAATTCGTTCCACTAAGTCGTGATTTTCCGAACTGGGCCGTGCCCATACCAAATCTACGCTGGCCTGGTCAATCGCCAAAATATCTGTCGAAGCTAACATGCCGATATCCGGAATGGTCGGTTCGGCTGCAGACGTGCCGGCACAGTCGCAGTCTACGGACATGCGCCGCAGTACATTGATGTACACAATATGCTTGCCAAAATAATCGACTGTCGCTTTGGCCGAATCGGCCATCAGTTCCATCAAATGTTCCTTGGCAGGCCATGCGTTCCAATCTGCCGGTACCTCTCCTGCTACACCATGTACCTGCCGTTTGCCGACCTGACCGGAAGCGCAGCCGATGGCAATATTTTTCATCGAACCGCCAAAGCCGCCCATTGCGTGCCCCTTAAAATGTGTCAAGACAATCATGGAATCATAATTGACAATATGACCGCCCATCGTGACTTCTTTTAGATGCTTGCCGCCGCGAACAGGCAGACTGACGCCGCCTTCTTCGTCCATAATATCTACTGGGCAAAACGTCCAACCATTGACCTTCAACGTTTCTCGATGACTGGCTGTCGTATACCGATCCCCTTGATACAGCGTATTCGTTTCTACAATCGTACTATTCGGTACATGCTGCATAAATGACTTGACCATATCACGAGGCAGAATATTCGGCCCGTGCTTTTCCCCGGTATGCAATTTGACAGCCACTTTGCCGTAAATCCCTTCATTGATGCGGTCATACAAGGAAATCAAATGAGCCGCGTCGATGTGTTTAGTAAAATACACCTTGGCATGCGAGCCGGCTTCCGTGCTAGTGTGCGTCAATTCTGTACTGCCTACAACCGGTGCCTGCGCAAAGGACTGCACGAGTCCGCCTACTTGCGAAAGAGCTGCTCCGGCTACTATACCACCGGCAATTTTAAAAAAATCACGTCTGGAAACGTTTGCCATACAAAATCCCCCTTTTATTTCGTTTTTACCATAAAAAATATATCTGTAATTTCTTTCACTATACACCTTAAAGTGAGCTACAAGTCAAGCATTTTTCTTCTAACAGTATGACAAAAACATCTTGACTTAGAGTATACTCTATGATATATAGTAAATACGAAAGCAACCATAGTACACGACGGCATATCCCCATGTACTGCACCGTTTCTCGATAATACAAAAAAAATATTCCCGATATGGCATCGGGAGAAAGGAAATATCCGCATATGCAGCTAGCAGGCGGATAACACACACCTATGAAAATTAAAGAAGTAAGCGCATTATACAATATAACCGCCGATACCCTTCGGTATTATGAACGCATCGGCCTGATTCGCAACGTGCCGCGCACGCCCAGCGGCAACCGCGATTATACCCAAGAAAACTGTGATGCTATTGCTTTTATCAAATGCATGCGGGCAGCCAATGTTTCCATTGATGGATTATGCCGTTATATAGAGCTCTACCATCAAGGCAATCAAACCTGGGAAGAACGTAAAGAAATTCTCTTGCACGAACGAAGCAAACTCAGAACACAAATGCAATCTATTCAACAAGCATTGGAACGGCTGGATAAAAAAATCGCCATATATGAACACGGCAAAGAATGTGTCCCCCACTAACTCCGGGACTTCATGCATAACCCAACAACACGTTTTGATTTCTATAATCTTTAATATGCAGTTTGTGGCTGTAACAATAGGGACAATGAGATACAGACGCATAAAACTGAAGATGAATCAAGAAACCGGAAATGCGGTTTAGGTATGTCTTATTTTATATAAAATAAGGGGTCTTGTGAATACAAATATCCACAAGGCCCCAACATTTAGTATAGAACCACAATTTAATTGATGCCGTTGATAAATTACTTGTCAATTTTACCGCTTCCAGTGTAGCCACCGTAATAGAATTAACTAAAATCAGCAAAAAAACAGCACCGGCCACATTCCAAAGAATGTGACAACGGTGCTGTTTTACTAGGTTTATTCTTCGTCTTCCGGCAAGTCCGCATTATGATAAACGTCTTGTACGTCGTCGATTTCATCGAGAGCGTCTACGAAACGTTCCATTTTTTCTGCGTCTTCGCCTGTCAATTTGATGGTATTTTCTGGTACCATCGTAATCGAAGCATGTTCTGTTTCAATGCCTGCATCTGCCAATGCTTTTTCTACATCGTCAAAAGCGTCCGGTGTCGTAATAATTTCGAATTCTTCACCTTCGTCTTTTACGTCATCAGCACCGGCATCCAAAGCTACTTCCATCAGTTTGTCTTCGTCAGCTTGTTCTTTGGATACGACAAAAATACCTGTGCTGTGGAACATCCAGCCTACACAACCGGTTGCGCCGAGGTTGCCGCCGCATTTGGAGAATTCATGACGTACTGCTGCTGCTGCACGATTGCGGTTGTCTGTAAGGACATTGACTGTAACGGCAACACCTGCTGGGCCATAACCTTCGTATACGATTTCTTCATAGTTCTGGCCTTCTGTAGCACCAGCACCTTTTTGGATTGCACGTTTAATGTTATCTTTAGGAATGTTGTTTTCTTTTGCTTTCTGCAAAGCTAATTTTAAACGCATGTTGCCGACAGGATCCGGGCCGCCCATACGAACAGCAATCGTGATTTCACGACCGATTTTTGTTGTAATTTTACCGCGGATAGCGTCGTTTTTTCCTTTTTTACGTTTAATATTTGCCCATTTCGAATGTCCTGACATTCTAATGCCTCCCTTGTTATTTCCACCATTCTTCGCCAGCGAGACGATCTAAGATAATCGCCGCAGCTGAGCGGACGGAAAGGTGATTATAATCCCCTGCACCATAAATCGGTTCCAGGATAAAATCGAATTGTTCCATCGTTTCCTTCGTCATACCATATCCCGTACCAAGGAGCAGCAGGATGGGCGTATCGTCTTCTTCCCTCTTGCGGCGCAGGTCCTTGTAGGAAATCGTATTAGCATACACCCTGGCATCTGTCGTGACGACATAAGGGCGCTTGCCTTCTGCTTTGGCAACCGCTTCGACAGCCGCTTCGATGGAAAGGCGGATGTCCACGATGTCAAAGGCTTGCGTGCGGTACGAATTATATTTCCTGCCAGCAGCGCTTTCCCAAAAGTCGATAATTTTGTGCACCATATCCAGTTGCCCCTGTACATGGTGAATAATAAAGTATTTTTTTACGCCATAGGTTTTGGACGAGCGGGAAATATCATGAAGATCATAGTTTGTAATTGCCGTCGCTATGACATTAAAATTTTTATCATAAATAGGGTAATGTACCAACCCGACATACAAAGCGGATTTCATTATTTCTTCTCCTCTTTCCAGTGTGCCAACAGTTCTCTGTCTTTAGGAGACAAAGATGCTGTCTGCAACAAATCAGGCCGTTTTTTCAGCGTCCGTTCTAGTGCTTTTTCATGCCGCCATGCATCAATTTTGGCATGGTCACCATTGCGCAATACGTCTGGAACAGCTTGTCCGCGAAATACGGCAGGCTTGGTATACTGCGGATATTCCAACAGCGATGCATAAAACGAGTCATCTACCGCACTGCCTGTCGAACCGAGCACCCCTGGTATCATGCGGGCTACGGCATCGGTAATGGTCATGGCCGGTAATTCACCGCCAGTTAGGACATAATCACCGACAGAAATCGTTTCGTCTGCCAAATCCGTTTCCACGCGATAATCCACGCCTTCGTAATGTCCGCATAGCAAAATAAGCTGGTCATAGCCAGCGAGCTCACGGGCTTTAGCCTGGTCAAAAGTCTGACCAGCCGGCCCCATCAAAATAATGCGTCGTTTAGGTACATTGCGACGTACAGCTTCGACAGCGGCATACAGCGGGCCTGCTTTCATGAGCATACCGCAGCCACCGCCATAAATCGTATCGTCTACCATGTGATGACGGTCATATGTAAAATGTCTCGGATTAGTCACATCCAGCTCCAGCAGTCCGGCTTTTCTTGCTCTGCCAATAATGCTGTGGTTAAAAAAGGCCTCGATAAATTCCGGAAAGAGTGAAATAATGTCAATCCTCATTTGTCATCCACCCATTCCGGCGGATCGATAACCATGCGGCCAGCCTTTTCGTCAATAGATTTGACAACGTCAGGAATCGCAGCGTACAGCCATTCTTTTCCCTGTTCGTCCGTCACAACGTATACATCGTTGCTGCCGGTTTTTAAGACGTCTGTAACGTTACCCAGTTTATGATCCTGTGTATCATATGCAGGCATACCGATAATATCGAGGACATAGTGCTCTCCTTTTTTCAAGGGCACCAAATCTTCGCGCGGCACTTCCAAGGCTTTGCCGACGAGTAGTTCTGCCGCATTGCGGTCTTCTACGCCGACGAATTTCATGAGTACAACTCGTTTGTGAAGACGGGCCGAGCGTACTTCATATTTTTTGCCGCCGATATAGCCATATTTCATATGCAGGAATCGTTTTGGAAAATCTGTATCGGGATAAATACGAACATCACCCCGCACGCCGTGCGGGGCAACTATTTGACCGATTGTAAAAAGTTCCAACCCAGTCATCGTATTTTATTGGCGGATGGCAACGATTTTGCCGTCTTCAAGCAAAATTTCTGTTCCCATCATTTTTTCTAAATCATCGCCGACTTTGACAACGACAGTCTGTTCAAGCGTGCCTTGTCTGATTTCGGAACCGATTGTTAACTGTTCAGCTTCGCTTCTGTCATGCTGTGCCTTGGCTTTAGCAGCTTGCAGACGCTGTTTCTGTTCTTCTACTTTTGCCCGCAAAGAAATCAACCCTTGGGCATCAATTTTGGCCTGTTCGGTCATCATGCGTTTGGCCTGGAATTCCAGGTTTTGCATTTCCCGGTCAATATCACTCAAAGCTTGGTCGGTATTCTTGAGAATCTTGTCCTTGAGCTCCTGAGTAACCTTTGCTTTGACAGCGACAGGAACGCGTAATGTAATCTGATCCATGGTTCCTCCTATACGATATCAACTGATACTTTCTTATTTGCCTTCACAGCCGCAGCCTTGACAACAAGGCGCAGTGCTTTCGCAATCTTTCCTTGTTTGCCAATGACTTTTCCCATATCTTCGGGTGCGACATGAAGTTCGTAGACTTCGAGGCCTTTTTTCTGAATTTTAGTAACTGTAACTGCTTCAGGGCTTTTAACAAGCGCTTTGGCAATACATGCAATTAACTCTTCCATAGGTATCAGCCTCACTTACTTTTTGGATGCTTCAAACTGAGCCATGATGCCGGCTTTTTTGAAAAGGGAGCGAATCGTATCAGTAGGCTGTGCGCCTTTGCCGAGCCATGCTACTGCTGCTTCAGCGTCAACTGTCAAACGGTCAGCTGCTTCTTTAGCCGGATCGTACATACCCAATGTAGCAACCGGACGGCCGTTATTGCGAGCGTCACGAGAATCAGCAACAACTACACGATAAATCGGTTTCTTTTTAGCACCTAAACGAGCCAAACGAATTTTAATCATGAAAATCACCTCCTCTATTTGATATCCGCCCTGACGGGCCGATTAAAAGGGAAAACGTGGCAAGAAGCCGCGTCGTTTACTTTTTTGTGCTTTCTTTGCCTGCTTCATCATTTTCTGCATTTCTGTAAACTGTTTGATGAGGCGGTTGACATCTTGGACACGCGTACCGCTGCCTTTTGCAATGCGGCGTTTGCGGCTGTCCTTAATCAGCATTTTAGGATTTGCGCTGGAACGTTCCTGTGCCGTCATGGACGTAATAATGGCTTCAATCTGCTTAAATTGCTTGCCGTCCATATCGACCTTATCCAGTTCTTTTTTATACTTACCAATTCCTGGAATCAGGCTCATGAGACTCCCCATATTGCCCATTTTTTTTATCATATTGAGCTGTTTGAGGAAATCATCAAACGTGAACGTGCCGCTTTTCATGGTCTTTTTCATGTCTTCCATGGATTCTTCATCAAAAGCAGCCTGCGCTTTTTCGATAATTGTTTCTACGTCCCCCAAATCCAGGATTCGGGATGCATAGCGATTGGGATGGAATTCTTCCAACCCGTCTAATTTTTCACTGACGCCAATAAATTTAATTGGTTTACCAGTAACCGCTTTGATAGACAGTGCCGCGCCGCCGCGGGCATCGCCATCCAGTTTGGTCATAATCATGCCGTCAATGCCAAGAGCTTTGTCAAAAGCCGACGCTGCCGTTACAGCATCCTGACCAGTCATGGCATCTACGACGAGAAGAATTTCATGAGGATGAACTTCTTCTTTTATATGAATCAACTCATCCATGAGTGTTTCATTGATATGAAGACGGCCGGCCGTATCGATGATAACAACATCCCGCAAATGGCTTACCGCATAGGGAACGGCATTTTGGGCAATTTGAACGGGGTCTTTGCTGCCTTCTTCGGTATACACCGGTATGTCCAGTTCCTGTCCCAAGACTTGGAGCTGTGTAATAGCTGCGGGACGATACACGTCACCGGCAACCATCAGCGGACTTTTACCCTGGCTTTTCAGCTTTTTGGCAAGTTTTGCCGCTGTCGTCGTTTTACCTGCGCCCTGCAGCCCGACCAGCATAATAATCGTCGGCGGTTTCGGCGCAATCGTAATACGGCTTTGCGTACCGCCCAGCAGTTCGGTCAATTCGTCACGAACGATTTTGATGACCGTCTGGGAAGCGTTCAAGCTGCCGAATACTTCTTCGCCAACAGCTTTTTCCCGTACGCGCTTAATAAAATCTTTCGTTACGGCAAAATTAACATCTGCTTCAAGCAGCGCACGCCGCATCTCTTTGAGGGCTTCGCTTACATCTTCTTCTGAAAGCTTGCCCTTACCGCGGAGCTTTTTAAAGGCCGCTTGGAACCGTTCAGACAAACTTTCGAATGGCATACATAAGCCTCCTCTTACAACTCGATAGTACGTAGCATGTGTTTTACTGTTTCTATTGCAGCCGGACTGCCTGTTTCCAGTAACTGACCGGCTTGTTCCAGCTTTTCCCGCACAGCATCGCTGCGAGCAAGAAGCTGTAAACGCTGTTCATAGGTTTCCAATGAATGGGATGCCCTGCGCAGCATATCATATGCACCCTGCCGGGAAATCTGCAGTTCTTCGCCGATTTCCGACAACGACAAATCCATATCAAAATACATTTCCATGCACCGCCGCTGTCTGTCCGTCAAGAGAGGACCGTATATGTCCAGAAGTCTTCCCTTCCGTACCATATCCTCTAGCATCTCACCACCGCCTTTGTCATCAGCGTACTGTGATAGTATACATAAAAAGCAGCGTGCTGTCAAGTACTTTTACTTGTCACGATAGTGTCAAGTTGTTGTGGGTATTTTATTTAACTGGAACTTGTTGGCAATAAAATCAGTTTGTTATTTATGAAATATGATGGTACCCTCCGTTCTTAATACCTTTCATCCAGCTTCCATGAAGTGCTTCTTCACTTC
>JBNMKW010000003.1:0-69227 GCA_050874545.1 Megasphaera sp.
ACCATCATAAACGACGACTTTGATATCTACCATCGGGAAGCCGGCAAGTACGCCTGTTTCCATAGCTTCTTTTACGCCTGCTTCAACAGAGCCGATATATTCTTTAGGAATAGCACCGCCAACGACTTTGTTTTCAAATTCATAGCCTTTGCCTTGTTCCTGCGGAATAAGTTCGAGCCAGCAGTCACCATATTGACCACGGCCGCCGGACTGACGTTTGAAGAAACCACGGGATTTGATATCTTTGCGAATGGTTTCGCGATATGCAACCTGCGGTTTGCCGACGTTGCAGTCTACCTTAAATTCACGGGACATACGGTCAACGATGATATCAAGGTGAAGTTCGCCCATACCGGAAATAATGGTCTGGCCAGTTTCTGCATCTGTCTTAACTTTAAAAGTCGGATCTTCTTCAGCAAGACGAGCAAGGGCAATACCCATTTTTTCCTGGTCAGCTTTTGTTTTCGGTTCAACAGCAACAGAAATAACCGGATCTGGGAATTCCATCTTTTCAAGGATAATCGGATGTTTTTCATCGCAGAGAGTATCACCTGTTGTAGTGTCTTTCAAGCCGACGATAGCACCGATATCCCCTGTATATGCTTCCTGTACTTCTTCACGGTGGTTAGCATGCATACGCAGGATACGGCCAACACGTTCTTTTTTTCCTTTAGTGGAGTTGTAAACGTATGTGCCGGCCTGAAGAGTACCGGAATAAATACGGAAGAAAGCTAATTTACCAACAAAGGGGTCAGCCATAATTTTAAATGCCAACGCGGAGAACGGCGCGTTGTCATCAGTTTCACGGTGATCTTCTTCCCCTGTGTCCGGATCTGTTCCGTCAACAGGAGGAATATCGAGCGGTGACGGCATGTAGTCGACAACAGCATCGAGAAGCATCTGAATCCCTTTATTTTTATAAGCAGACCCGCAAAGTACAGGGAACAATCTGTTTGTTACGACGGCTTTACGGATTGCTGTTTTAATATCTTCAATAGAAAGTTCTTCGCCATCCAGATATTTCATCATGAGATCGTCATCTGTTTCGCAGATGGTTTCAATCATGATCTGATGATATTTTTCAGCTTCTTCTTTCATATCATCAGGAATATCAACGATTTCGATTTCTTTACCGAGAGCATCATCATATACTTCAGCTTTCATCGTGATGAGGTCGATGATACCACGGAATTCTGTTTCTGCACCAATCGGAAGCTGTATAGCTACCGCATTTGCCTGAAGACGATCTTTCATCATGTCGACAACGTTTAAGAAGTCGGCACCAGTTGTATCCATCTTGTTGACGAATGCGATACGGGGAACATGGTAATGTTCAGCCTGACGCCATACTGTTTCGGACTGCGGTTCAACGCCGCCTTTAGCAGAGAAGACAGCAACAGAGCCATCAAGTACACGGAGAGAGCGTTCTACTTCAACGGTGAAGTCAACGTGCCCCGGAGTATCAATGATGTTGATGCGGTAACCTTTCCAATGAGCTGTCGTAGCAGCGGACGTGATTGTAATACCACGTTCCTGTTCCTGAGCCATCCAGTCCATGGTAGCTGCGCCATCATGAACTTCGCCGATTTTATGAACACGGCCGGTGTAGAAAAGGATACGTTCTGTTGTCGTGGTTTTACCAGCATCGATGTGAGCCATGATGCCAATGTTTCTCGTTTTTTCCAAAGAAAATTCTCTTGGCACGGTTTTTTCCACTCCTCAAATAAAAAATAGCTTAAATTACCAACGATAATGTGCAAAAGCTTTATTTGCTTCAGCCATTTTATGTGTATCTTCTTTTTTCTTAATAGCTGCGCCGGTGTTGTTGAATGCATCCATTAATTCAGCAGCAAGCTTTTCTTTCATAGTACGTTCGCCGCGTTGACGAGCATAGCCTACAGTCCAACGAATACCGAGGGAGAGACGGCGGTCAGCACGAACTTCGACTGGTACCTGGTAGTTTGCGCCGCCTACACGACGAGCACGAACTTCCAATACAGGCATTACATTGTTAAGAGCCTGTTCAAAAACTTCCAAAGGATCTTTATTCATTTTAGAACGGATGATGTCGAATGCATCATAAACGATAGTTTCTGCGACACCTTTTTTACCGTCCAGCATAACTTTATTGATGAAGCGTGTTACCAATTTAGAATGGTACACCGGATCCGGCAGCACATCACGCTTCGGCACTGGGCCTTTTCTTGGCATGTCTAATTCCTCCTTATGATATGTAAGTCATCAATTTCATCTTCTGATACGGTAACTCTTATTTACCTTTTTTAGCGCCGTATTTAGAACGGGACTGCTGACGATCTGCTACGCCAGCTGTATCCAAGGCACCGCGGACGATGTGATAACGTACACCAGGAAGGTCTTTGACACGACCGCCTCTGATTAATACAACACTGTGTTCCTGTAAATTGTGACCAATGCCAGGAATATAAGCAGTTACTTCGATGGAGTTCGTCAAGCGAACACGGGCAACTTTACGCAAAGCAGAGTTAGGTTTTTTCGGTGTAGCTGTGTACACACGAGTGCAAACACCGCGTTTCTGCGGGCAGTTTTTCAAAGCCGGTGCTGTGGATTTCGTTACGGAATCCTGACGACCCTTACGAACTAATTGGCTGATTGTTGGCATATGGGCACCTCCTCTCCAAACAATTAGATTTATAATGTAATCATCACCGGATATAAAATCCGTTAGATGATACTACCAAAATTATTTAAGTAAACCAACAGCTGCTGCCTTGACCTTAATGCGGCAAGCCATGCCGAGATCCATCATGGAATACGAACGATCTACGGGAATCCCCAATTCCTGTGCGCACATGATAAGCGGCTTTCCAACTTGTTCATCACAGTCTTTTGCAACATACAGTTGGGTGACTTCGTTTCGTTTCATTGCTTTCAGCGTTTGCTTTGCCCCTACAGTCTTGCGGGCACCGCTTACGAGTTCTAAGCTCACGAAACATCACTCCTTACTTTTTACAATTGGACGCAGTATTCACTGCGACACTTAGATATTTTAGCATTACGTCCTTAGTATGTCAATGAGTTTTTTCGTAAAAACTGCGTAACTACAACATTTTTTATTACACTTGCCCGTGTGTATCAATCACAGTACACAAAAAAACAGAGACTTGTTGCCAAGTCTCTGTTTGCATAATTCTTAGTGTCCTGCTTCCGGAGTGTTGGTTTCACTGGCTTCAGATACATCAACGGGATTACCATCTTCGTCTTCATACGAAATTGTCGGTACAGTCTTTACTACTTTTACCTTGCGGTAACGGCTCATGCCGGTACCTGCCGGGATAAGCTTACCGATAATAACGTTTTCTTTAAGACCCAGCAAGGGATCGATCTTGCCTTTAATAGCCGCATCCGTAAGAACACGTGTTGTTTCCTGGAAAGATGCCGCTGACAAGAAAGATTCTGTAGCCAACGCAGCCTTGGTAATACCAAGGAGCATCGGTTTGCCAATAACAGGTTTGCCGTTGGCTGCCTTAATGCGGCGGTTTGTATCTTCAAATACATTGACATCTACATAATCACCCGGCAGCAAATCAGCGTCTCCAGCATCTTCAACTTTCATCTTACGAAGCATTTGACGAACAATAACTTCGATGTGTTTATCGTTGATGCCAACACCTTGAGATTTATATACTTTTTGTACTTCGTATACGAGGTACCGCTGTGTCGCTTCTACGCCCAAAATTTGAAGAATGTCGTGCGGATTGATAGAACCGGAGGTAATCCGGCTGCCTTTGGTAATTTCATCGCCTTCATGGACAACTAAATGAGAACCGTACGGAATCGTATAGCTCCGTTCTTCCCCATCTTTACCGACAACATGGACGATATTGATATCGTGATGATCTTCTTTTTCGGTAATAGATACAACGCCATCAATTTCCGTGACAATAGCATTGCCCTTTGGTTTACGTGCTTCAAACAATTCTTCGACACGCGGAAGACCTTGCGTAATATCACCAGCAGATGCAACGCCGCCCGTATGGAACGTACGCATAGTCAGCTGTGTGCCCGGTTCACCAATAGACTGTGCCGCAATAGTACCAACGGATTCGCCAACATTGACTTTTCCGCCCGTACCAAGGTCGCGGCCATAGCATTTTGCGCAAACGCCATAGCGGCTGCGGCAGGTAAGTACGGAACGAATACGTACTTTATCATAATATTTGGCCACTTCTTTAGCTGCGGCATCAGAAATTTCTTCATTAAGAGGAACGATAACTTCGCCCGTATTCGGATTAATAAGTGTTTCCGCAGCAGTACGGCCTTCAATACGTTCTTCCAACGGTTCAATAACGCCATTGCCTTCTACAATAGCTGTAACTTCTACGCCGCGAATATCGTTGTTGCGTACTTTTACTTCATCTACATCGCTGGAAAGAATGCGTTCAATAGCATCTTCTGTAAGCGGTGTACCAGCTGCGCATATTTCCATGCCGTTGGAATCAATAACATCAGATTCGATAGTTTTGCCAAGCATATTATCTACCATAGATTTACGGATAGCCGCACGGAATCCTTCTTCCGGTGCCCCTAAGGTAACGGTTTCAATAAGGTTGGTATGGTTCATATCATCATTGATATCCATTTGGCTTCCCTGGAGATAAATTTTCGGCAATTTATGTTCGATAATGGTATCCATATCGTCCGTTGTCAAAAGATGTCCCTGCGGGAAGACAACTTCCTGGGTTTCCGGATCTACAGCTTCCCGTGCCAATACACGGTCAATCAGTTTTTCACGCAGAAGGTTAACGGCCTGACGGCAGGAACTTGCCAAGCGGGCCCGTTCACGAACGAGGTCGATGCCAAATACATCACAGTCATCTTCACGAACGATAACGTCCTGAGATACGTCAACCAAACGACGGGTCAAATACCCGGAATCGGCTGTACGAAGTGCTGTATCGGCCAAGCCTTTACGAGCACCATGACTGGATGTAAAGTAATCCAATACCGACAAGCCTTCACGGAAGTTTGCTTTAATCGGCAAGTCAATGATTCGGCCGGACGGGTCAGCCATCAAGCCACGCATACCAGCAACCTGACGAATCTGCTGTTTATTACCACGGGCACCAGAGTCAGCCATCATGAAGATAGAGTTGAACGGATCCATATTATCCATCATAACTTCTGTAACATCATCTGTTGCTTTTTCCCAAATAGCACACGTCTTGCGATACCGTTCATCTTCAGTAATCAAGCCGCGGAGATACATCTTCGAGACATTTTGTACTTGTTTATCAGCAGCGCCAAGGATTTCCCATTTTTCTTCCGGAATCTGAATATCGGAAATAGCAATGGACATACCGGCCTGGCGGGCGTAATGGTAGCCAATCGCTTTAATACGGTCAAGAAGAGCCGCCGTTTTGGTATTGCCTACCAGATGGAAGCAGGCGTCAACTAATTTGCCAATTTGTTTCTTGCTCATCAAAACACCTAAGCAATCGACATCTACAAATTCTTTGCCTTCTTTGAAAGCAGCTACCGCTTCTTTATCAATCTTATGAGCCGGCAGCGGACGAACAGACAACAAGTCTACGCCGAATTCCGCTTTTAATTGTGAAAAACCATAATCTAAGATACGGCCGTCACTTTGTTTAATCTTAATCAAATGCGTTGAATCAATAACGCCGTTTTCATATGCAAATTTTGTATCTTCCGGATTATCAAATACCATAACTTTATCGGTATGATACAGACGCAGTGGTTCGTAAATCTGGAAGTTGTACAGCAGTTTGCCTGCTGTCGTTTCAATCAAGCCATGACCAGGAATCCGAACTTTAATCAATGCTTCAATATCGATGACTTTGGCATCATATGCCAGCATAACTTCATCGTAATTGGAGAACATCTTGCCTTCACCCATAGCACCTGGTTTTACGAGTGTTAAATAATATGCGCCCAAAACCATATCCTGTGTCGGAACAGCAACTGGTTTGCCGTCCTTCGGTGCCAAGATATTGTGAGCAGAAAGCATCAGCGTACGAGCTTCAGACTGTGCTTCTACCGACAACGGCAAATGGCATGCCATCTGGTCCCCATCGAAGTCCGCGTTAAAAGCGGTGCAGACTAACGGATGTAATTTGATGGCACGTCCTTCCCAAAGAATCGGTTCAAATGCCTGAATACCCAAGCGGTGTAGTGTCGGGGCGCGGTTCAAAAGGACAGGATGTTCTTTAATAACATCTTCCAAAACGTCCCATACTTCATTGCTGACGCGTTCTACTTTCTTTTTAGCATTTTTAATATTCGTGGCAATGCCCTTTTCGACCAGTTTTTTCATAACAAACGGCTTGAAGAGTTCTAATGCCATTTCTTTTGGAAGGCCGCATTGATGCATTTTTAATTCAGGCCCAACAACGATAACAGAACGGCCAGAATAGTCAACACGTTTACCTAACAAGTTCTGACGGAAACGGCCTTGTTTCCCTTTCAGCATATCCGAAAGGGATTTCAGCGGACGATTGCCAGGACCTGTAACAGGACGGCCGCGGCGGCCGTTGTCAATCAAGGCATCTACCGCTTCCTGCAGCATGCGTTTTTCGTTGCGGACAATGATATCCGGTGCGCCTAATTCCAACAACCGGCTCAAACGGTTGTTGCGGTTGATAACACGACGGTACAAATCATTCAAGTCAGACGTTGCAAAACGGCCGCCGTCAAGCTGTACCATCGGGCGCAGTTCCGGCGGAATAACCGGAATAACATCCATAACCATCCATTCCGGTTTATTGCCGGAATGACGGAAGGCTTCTACTACTTCCAGACGGCGAATAGCACGGACGCGGCGCTGACCGGAAGAATCACGCAAATCATCGCGTAATTTTTTGTCCAATGCATCCAAATCCAAGTCCTGCAGCAATTCTTTAACAGCGGCAGCACCCATGCCGACACGGAATTTATCGCCATACATATCCAAGTATTGACGATATTCGGTTTCTGTCAAAAGCTGTTTTTTCGTCAGCGGCGTGTCGCCTGGATCTAACACGATATAGGATGCAAAGTACAAGACTTTTTCCAAAGACCGCGGAGAAATATCCAAAATAAGTCCCATCCGGCTTGGAATGCCTTTAAAATACCAAATATGAGATACAGGAGTTGCCAATTTAATATGGCCCATACGTTCACGACGAACTTTAGCACGTGTTACTTCTACACCGCAGCGGTCACAAACGACGCCTTTATAACGGATACGTTTATATTTGCCGCAATGGCATTCCCAGTCTTTTGTCGGCCCAAAAATGCGTTCACAGAATAAGCCGTCTTTTTCTGGTTTCAATGTACGGTAATTAATAGTTTCCGGTTTTTTGACTTCACCGTGTGACCATTCCAGAATTTTTTCTGGAGAAGCCAGGCCAATCCGCATGGAATCAAATTCGTTCACATCTAGCACTAATACCGCTCCCTTCTATCGATCATTATTCATCTTCATTAGTAGTATCATCGTCATGTGCTTGTTCTGCTTCAGCTACTGCATCTAAGCTCATAGCACTCATAATATCATCTTCACCGCCATTGCTGGTAGGTTCTTCCGCAGCGGTTTCTTCACTCGTTTCTTCTGCCGGTACTGCCGGTGCGCTGTCACTTACAGCATCACCTTCCATAACACGGCGGAGTTCATCAGTCTGTTCTGGTTCTACTTCGTCTTCATCATCCAATTCTTTAATAACGACTTCTTCCCCGTCTTCATTCAGAATTTGAACGTCTAAGCCGATAGCCTGCAATTCTTTAAGCAATACCTTAAAGGATTCCGGTACACCCGGTTCCGGAATGTTTTCGCCTTTGACAATTTTTTCATAGGCTTTAACACGACCGACAACATCATCAGACTTAACAGTAAGCATTTCCTGCAGTGTATACGCTGCGCCATATGCTTCCAAAGCCCAAACTTCCATTTCCCCAAAACGCTGGCCGCCGAACTGAGCTTTACCACCCAAAGGCTGCTGCGTAACCAAGGAGTACGGGCCAGTAGAACGAGCATGGATTTTATCATCAACCAAATGATGCAGTTTCAGGAAGTACGTATACCCAACCGTAACGCGGCGGTCCATCGGTTCACCTGTACGTCCATCATAGAGTACAGATTTGCCGTCTTCCGGAAGTCCTGCAATTTTTAAAGCTTCAAATACATCTTCAGCCTGTGCGCCGTCAAATACAGGCGTAGCAATATGAATACCTGCTTTATCCGGTTTCGGCATACCGTATTTATCAAAATCATAGCCGGCTTCACGCAGTTTGGCTTCCAAATTCGGATTCATTTTCTTAATCTGAATACCTAATTCATGCATAGCCCAGCCCAAGTGAGTTTCCAAAATCTGACCGATGTTCATACGAGAAGGTACGCCTAACGGATTCAGTACAATCTGAACCGGTGTACCATCCGGAAGGAACGGCATATCTTCCTGACGCATTACGCGGGAAACGACACCCTTGTTCCCATGACGGCCGGACATTTTATCGCCTTCATGAATCTTACGTTTTTGTGCAATATATACACGAACCAGTCGGTTAACACCTGGCGGCAATTCATCATTGTTTTCACGAGAGAAAATGCGTACTTTAACGACTTTACCGGATTCGCCGTGCGGTACACGCAGGGACGTATCACGTACTTCACGTTCTTTATCACCAAAGATAGCGCGGAGAAGACGTTCTTCCGGCGTCAGTTCTGTTTCACCTTTCGGCGTAACTTTACCAACAAGCACATCTCCTGGGAATACATCGGCACCAACCATAATGATACCGCTTTCGTCCAGGTTCTTCGTGCTTTCTTCGCTTACGTTTGGAATTTCACGGGTAATTTCTTCAGAACCTAATTTAGTATCACGGGCATCACATTCATATTCTTCAATATGAATAGATGTATACAAATCATTTTTCGGCAAATCTTCACTCAACAAGACAGCATCTTCGTAGTTATACCCTTCCCACGGCATATACGCAACGAGGATGTTGTAGCCAAGTGCCAATTCACCGCCATCCGTAGCCATACCGTCAGCCAAAACCTGTCCTTCTGCTACATGTTCATTTTTATACACGAGCGGACGTTGGTTGATGCATGTACTTTGGTTGGAACGAACAAATTTAATCAAACGATACGTATCAACAGAGCCGGATTCTGTGCGAACTTGAATTTCATCACCAGTTACACGGCTGACAACACCTGCGTGTTTAGCCAGCACACACACACCGGAGTCACAGGCTGCTTTATATTCCATGCCTGTCCCAACAAGAGGTGCCTGCGTACGGAGAAGCGGTACAGCCTGACGCTGCATGTTAGCACCCATCAACGCACGGTTCGCATCATCGTTTTCCAAGAATGGAATCATAGAAGTACCGACAGAAACAACTTCCTTAGGCGATACGTCCATGAAATCAACGCGGTCTGCCCGGAATTCACGAGTATCTTCCCCATGACGGCAGGCAACACGTTCATGCACAAAATGACCATCTTCTGTCAACGGTTCGTTAGCCTGAGCAATAATATATTGTTCTTCTTCATCAGCTGTGATGTAATGTACGTCTTCTGTGACAACGCCGGTTTCCTTATCTACACGGCGGTACGGTGCTTCAATAAAGCCAAATTCATTCACCTTACCAAAGCAAGCCAAAGAAGAAATCAAGCCAATGTTCGGGCCTTCAGGCGTTTCTACCGGGCACATACGGCCATAGTGAGAATGATGAACATCTCGAACTTCAAAGCCTGCGCGTTCACGAGACAAACCGCCTGGCCCCAATGCACTTAAACGGCGTTTATGCGTCAATTCAGCCAATGGGTTGGTCTGGTCCATGAACTGGGATAACTGGCTGGAACCAAAGAATTCTTTAATGGCTGCTACAACAGGACGGATATTAATTAAGACCTGCGGCGTAATGCTTTCTGCATCTTGAATAGTCTTTCGTTCGCGAACGACACGTTCCATACGGGTAAGACCGATACGGAATTGGTTCTGCAGCAGTTCGCCTACGCAGCGCAGACGACGGTTGCCCAAATGGTCAATATCATCAATCGTGCCAAAACCATCCATCAAATTGAGGAGATAGTCAATGTGCGCAATAATATCTTCTCTAGTAATAGTGCGGTGATCATATGGCAAATTGCTATTATTGCAAATAATTTTATATACAGAGCCGTCGGGCTTTTCTACAAACGTTTCAACAAGTCCTTCGCCGGAAAAAACGCCGCTTTCCTTAATTTTTTCAACTTCAGCGGCACCGATTTCCGTGTGCGCATCGACGACAACTTCGCCGGTTTCCGCATTTACAATCGGTTCATGCAGCGTAAGGCCAAAGAGCCGACGTTCCCATCCCAATTTTTTACCAGCTTTATACCGGCCGACACGAGCCATATCATACCGGCGCGGATCAAAGAATAAGCCTTCAAATAAATTGCGGGCACTTTCTACTGTCGGCGGTTCACCCGGACGGAGTTTTTTATAAATTTCAACTAAAGCTTCATCTTGATTTTCAGTTGTATCTTTTTCAAAGGTTGCTTTTAACCGTTTATCATCAAAGAATAAATCCAAGATGTCTGCATTAGAAGACCAGCCAAGAGCACGAATCAAGACAGTTACAGGAATTTTACGATTGCGGTCAATACGGGCATAGACAATATCGTTAGCATCTGTTTCCAATTCAATCCATGCGCCGCGGTTTGGAATAACCGTAGAGTTATACAAGCGAATACCCATTGGGTCAATTTCGCGGCCATAATATACGCCAGGAGAACGAACGAGCTGGCTGACAATAACACGTTCTGCCCCATTAATAATAAACGTACCTGTATCCGTAATCAGCGGAAAATCGCCCATGAATACTTCTTGGTCCTTAATTTCCCCTGTTTCATGATTGACAAGGCGGATTTGGACGCGGAGCGGCGCGGCGTACGTCGTGTCCCGTTCCTTACATTCACGGATGTCATATTTAGGTTCCCCTAATTTAAAATCTTCAAAGGACAAAGACAAATTACCAGATGAATCTTCAATAGGAGAAATGTCTTTGAATATATCTTTCAATCCTTTTTCCAGGAACCATTCGTAGGACTTATTCTGCAAATCCAACAAATGAGGCATTTTCAAGACCTCGTTAATCTTAGCATACGTGTATCGAGTCCTTTTCCCTACTTGTACAGGTTTGAACATGCTGATTCTTCACCCCTTATAAAAAGTAAACCATGATGATAGCGTCGCAAAAGCATCTCCAAAAAGCGACAAAAAAGCAAGGCTCTGTATTCGTACTTGAACCTTGCTTAATTTTTTGCTTTCCGGAAACGCTTCCTCCATGTATCTCATAATATATCATATTGAACATTTTGCAATGAGTTATTATAGCATACGTTTTAGTTTCCGTCAATATTTTATTTTGATATTTTTATTGGTATTTCTTAAATTATTGATGTACCCGTGCCAAAGTATATTTTTTCTTACCCTTGCGGACAATAACAAATTTACCATTCGAATTTTTATGCGGTTTAACAATTTCATCTAACGATGTAACTTTTACGCCGTTAATCGTGACAGCACCGTTAGTAACATCTTCTCTTGCCTGTCTCTTTGATTTATAAATTGTGGAATCTACAAGCCAGTTGACAACATCTTTATCTTCATTGGATACATCTACAGTCGGCATTTTGCCAAAAGCCTGCAGCAGTTCATGTTCGGATAAATCAGCAATACTGCCGTGGAATAAAGCTTCTGTAATATTCTGTGCTTCTTTCAGTGCTTCCGGGCTGTGAACAAATGTCGTAACTTCTTCTGCCAGACGGCGCTGTGCCAACCGTTTTTCCGGTTCATTTTTAACGGCTTCAGCCAATGCATTAATTTCTTCTTGGCCGAGGAAGGTGAAATATTTTAAGTATTTGATGACATCTGCATCATCCTGGTTAAGCCAGAACTGATAGAATTCAAAAGGAGATGTCTTTTCCGGATCAAGCCAAACAGCACCACCGGCGGTTTTACCAAACTTCGTGCCGTCCGATTTCAGCATCAGCGGAATCGTTAAACCATAGGCTTTGGCATCACTGCCGTGAATTTTATGAATGGTATCAATGCCTGCCGTAATATTTCCCCATTGATCTGCACCACCGATTTGAAGCTGTACATCATGATGCATAAACAACTGTTCAAAGTCGATAGACTGCAAAATCTGGTATGAAAATTCTGTAAAAGAAATGCCTGCTTCCAAGCGGCTGGCAACGACTTCTTTAGCCAGCATCGTATTGACGCTGAATAATTTGCCGTAGTCGCGAAGGAAATTCAGTAAGTCAATTTTACTCAGCCAATCGTAGTTGTTGACAAATGAAATATTAGATGATTCACCAAACAAGTGCATAAACTGTGCTTTCAATTTTTCTGCATTTTCATGAATCCTTTCAATCGTCTGCAGCTGCCGTTCTGTTTTACGGCCGCTTGGGTCGCCAATAACACCGGTACCGCCGCCAATAACAACATACGGATGATGTCCTGCCAAGGCAAAGCGCTTCAACATCATAAAAGGAATCAAATGCCCAATATGCATGCTGTCACCAGTCGGATCTACGCCGCAGTACAAGGAAATGCTCTTTTCTTCTGTCAGTTTGCGCAACCCGGCTTCATCAGTCATCTGGTTGACGGCACCGCGCCAAGACAATTCATCAATAATATTCATCGAACCCGCTCCTTTTTCTACTTTGCAAGTTTATATTTTTATATCGTCAATTATATTAATTATAACTATCGCAGAGATGTACGTCAACAAAAGGGCATGGATTTATCTCCCCTTTTATCTTTCTTTGTATTTTCGTCTTTTATATTCGTTTAAAAATCAGTGTGCCCGCCACTCCGGACAACACAGACGCGATGACAATCGCTGTCTTAGCTGTCATTAAATCTTGTTCGCTGGCAAATGCCAACGAAGCGATAAACAAGGACATAGTAAAACCAATGCCGCCTAAAATTCCAGCACCCAAGAAATGGCGAAGACGAACTCCCTTGGGCATATCAGCCACATGCAGCTGCAACAAGCCGTATACCGTGCCAAAGATTCCCAATGGTTTTCCTACGGCCAATCCAGCGATGACGCCTAACCCAACAGGAGAGGCCACCGCCTGCAGACTTTCTGCATCCAGTGCAATACCGGCATTTCCTAACGCAAAAATCGGCATAACCAAAAAAGCGGACCAAGGTGTTAACCGATGTTCCCAACGAGCCAATAAACTAGCATCGTGTGTCTTGGCCGTACCTGCCGGCAGCAAAAAGCCCAGTAATACGCCGGCTATTGTCGGATGAATGCCGCCCTGTAAAAATGCATACCATAATCCCAAACCGCCTGCTATGTACACAACCATTCGCTGCAGCTGCAGCCGATTGACTATCCCCAGCACAACAATAATACCCACACCTGCCAGCAAAGCCATTATATGTAATTCATTGGAATAGAATAACGCAATAACTAAAATGCCTCCCAAATCATCTACAATCGCTAATGCTGTAAGAAAAACAACAATCGAACGGGGAGCCTTCGGTGCTGCAAAAGCCAGTACGCCTAAAGAAAACGCAATATCTGTTGCCATGGGCACACCCCAGCCAGTAAGCGACGGTCTGCCAACATTAAATACACTGTATAATATTGCCGGTACAGCCATTCCGCCTACTGCCGCAGCAATCGGCAGCAGCATAGAAGATGGCGATTTTAATTCCCCAAAAAGAAACTCACGCTTGATTTCCATACCAACCACAAAGAAAAACAATGCCATCAAACCGTCGTTAATCCAATGCAGTAAAGACATGGACAGACTCCATGTACCATATCCCAACGTGATTTGTTGGTGCAGCAGATGTTCATAGGCTGTACCCAAAGAAGAATTCGCAATCAGCATTGCCACAACAGCACAAAAAAGCAGCAAGATTCCGCCAGCCGATTCCTGTCGGAAAAACCATAAAAAAGCCGTCGTCACATACTGCGTATTTCGTTTTACATTTCCATATATTTTTTTACGCACTATACTATCACCCTTCTCTCTTACAATTTGTTTTTTCTATAATTATTATATCATGATATTTCGTCATTTCCCCAGCACATATGCATACAAAAAATGCAATGGCAATTTCATAAACGATATGTGAATTTTGTACACAAGGTATACCGCATCACGTTTTTTATTTGTACATCCTATGTTTTTCCTTTACAATTTTAGGAGTTGAAGGTTGCAGGATATACACTGTACTATAACCTATACACGTAAGATGGTATAACAAAAAGGCTGCAACAAAACGAACTAGAAATTCTCATTTTGTTGCAACCCTGTCTTATACTTATATGTATGTTATATTTTTGCTCAGTTAATATTCCACGCTATTGTGTTCCATAATAATACCCTGCCGATATGCCTGCAGTAAGGCATTTAAATCGTCAATCATCTGCAAAATCTTTTTGCCATTATCGGTATCCCCAATCATGACCCGTTTCGGTTCTAATTCGACCTGTGTGGATTCGGAATCAATATCCGCGTTATTCATCAATACTTGATTAACGTCCTTAAATGGATAGTGAGCTTTGATTCGCATGCCGTGAGAATTAAAAATCAACGTATATCCGGCAATCCCTGTCGATCCTTGATAGGCTTTGCAAAAACCGCCGTCAATACAAATTTCTTTACCTTCTGCGCGAATCGGACTTTCTCCTTTTTTTACCTTAACCGGCGTATGCCCATTAATAATATGCCCCTGCGGTGAATCAATACCAAATTCATGTAAAATTTTAATACATTCATTTTTATCCCGGTTGAGACGATAATAGGCATTTTGCGGTTCTTTCCATGTCGATTCGTCTTTAATATAGCTGCGTTCAAATGTTTTGACTATACGTCCTGATACTGGCGAGTCCTGGCCGCACCACATATACCACATATAATCCAAGCTGTTCGTATCCCGCTTGTTATATGCCTGCCGGGCTATAAAATCAGCCATGTCCATAAATGCTTTTCCTTTATATGGTTTGCCATAAAAGAAAATTTCCTTAAACGAACCATCTTCATTTAACGGCACACCGCCGTGGAATAAAAGGTTATTATTATAGCTCCGATACAATGAGCCATGGCTGTAAAAGAAACGAATATGCTTATGAAGGCGTTCACTTTCCAGAAATTCCGACGTAATCTGAGACATAATACGATGTTCTTCCGGCGATAATTGATACGGGTCTTTCGGATCTACTGTCGGAAAATCCTTCGTCGTCAGTGGATACGTTTTTCCTTGAATTGTAATCGTGCCGTTCTGCCAATCAATCGTATGGAATAAGAGCCGGTCGTCCATATTATATTCGGGATGGCGAATAATAACCTGCCCTTCCAGTTTAGATAAAATGACATTAATTGCTTTGACCATTGGCTCAATACCATCCTGCTGCGTATACGTGCTCAATGCAAACAGAGCCAGCGGCCGTAAACTAATACCGTAACCGCTTTCCAATATTTCCAAATTATGGTAGCGTATATTATTTCTTAATACATTAGCAATACATGCCTGGCTGCCGGCAGCAGCCCCCATCCACAGTACATCATGGTTTCCCCATTGAATATCCAATGAATGATGATGCATCAAATAATCCATAATTTTATCGGCATGCGGCCCACGGTCATAAATATCGCCAATAATATGTAAATGATCAACAGCCAATCGTTTAATCAAGCTTGCTAAGGCATAAATAAACTGCCTTGTACTTCCTGTTTCTAAAATAGTATCTAATATCTTCATATGATACACACGCCGATTTTTGTCTTCATCGGGCTGGGCATGCAGTAGTTCATCAATAACAAAGCGGAATACCGGCGGCATCGCCTTACGCACTTTAGAACGAGTATATTTAGAAGACAGCAATTTGACCAAGCGAATTAAATGATTTAATGTCGTCAGCGCCCATTCATCCGTGATGACATGCTGCCGCTGCAGCATATCGAGTTTTTCTTTCGGATAATAAATCAAGGTCAGCAAATCGTCCCGTTCTTTTTCCGTCATCGAATTAGCAAAAATCATTTCAACTTTTTCACGAATAACACCGGAACAATTATTTAGAATATGATAAAACGCTTCATATTCTCCGTGTAAATCACTCATAAAATGTTCTGTCCCCTTAGGAAGATTAACAATAGCCTGTAAATTGATAATCTCCGTAAATGTTGCCGCTTGATTTGGATATTCTTTTGCCAATAATTCCAAATAGCGCACATATTGGGGAGAATAATTTTTACATGTTTCCATGATGTCATACTCCTTTATTATTATATAGTATACTATTTTTTCTTATTTTGTTTCTATTGTACACTATCTTTTCTATTGTGACTAGATTAAAATGCAATTCTGCATTGTTGCCTGTTTAAATTCCTAAATATCAATCTTTTTTCTTTATCTTCCCAATATTTAATTCTCTATGCATCAATCAGCATATACTTACACTGCAATAATGTTTAATATATACTGTTCATTTCAAAATAGATAACCCCTTTTCTTTAATATGAGTTTTATGCATTTTGCAAATATTTTTTAGGAATATATTTATTATTTTATTCGTTTTATATAAAATTTTTAGTCGTATGGTGAAAAATTTTATGTTTCTTATTATTTTTTCTCTTTTTATTTTCCTTAAGCAAAATTAGTTTTCACATTGCGGTATTTTCAAATCAAAAAAAACATGGTATGATGTGGTCATAGGAAGCATTTAGGGTGAATTATAGTATATATTTAAAAAACTAACGAGGTGATTGTAATGAACAAATATCTTGAATCTGTAATCGAAAAAGTAAGAACAAAATATGCAAATGAACCGGAATTCGTACAAACTGTTGAAGAAGTTTTTTCATCGCTGGAACCTGTTGTAGAAAAACATCCAGAATACGAAAAATTTGATTTATTAAATCGCCTGGTAGAACCGGAACGCCAATTTACATTCCGTGTCGTTTGGCAGGATGATCAGGGAAAATATCACACAAATACAGGATATCGTTTCCAATTTAATGGTGCAATCGGACCGTATAAAGGCGGCCTTCGTTTCCAGAAAAACGTATATCCCGGCATCATCAAGTTCTTAGGTTTTGAACAAATCTTTAAAAACGCTTTGACGGGTCTTCCCATTGGCGGCGCAAAAGGCGGCTCTGATTTCGATCCTACAGGTAAATCTGATGCAGAAATCATGCGTTTCTGCCAAAGCTTCATGCAAGGCTTATATCGCTACATTGGACCGGACATCGACGTACCGGCTGGCGATATGGGCGTTGGCGGCCGCGAAATCGGTTATCTGTTTGGTGAATACCGTCGTTTGAAAGGCGCATTTGAAAACGGCGTATTGACAGGCAAAGGCTTTAGCTTTGGCGGTTCCCTCATTCGTCCGGAAGCAACGGGCTACGGTGCTGTATATTTCTTGGAAAACGTTTTAAAAGATGACGGTCAGGACATCAAAGGCAAAACAATTGCCGCTGCCGGCTTTGGCAACGTTACTTGGGGTATCTGCAAAAAAGCTGCCGAACTCGGGGCCAAAGTGGTTACTTTATCCGGTCCTGACGGATACATTTATGATCCAGACGGCGTCGTAACGGAAGAAAAAATCAACTACCTGCTCGAAATGCGCAGCAGCGGCCGCAACCGCGTACAAGACTATGCGGATAAATTCGGCGTAGAATTCTATCCAGGTGAAAAACCATGGAATAGAAAAGTAGATATCATTATGCCTTCTGCCATGCAGAATGACGTTCATTTGGAACAAGCAAAACAAATTGCCGCCAATAAAGTTCGTTACTATATCGAAGTTGCCAACATGCCGACAACTAACGATGCATTAAAATATTTACTGGAACAAAAAGACATGATTGTTGCTCCGTCCAAGGCCGTAAATGCTGGTGGCGTTGCTGTATCCGCTCTGGAAATGAGCCAGAACAGCGAACGTCTTGTTTGGACAGAAGAAGAAGTCGATACACGACTCCATCACATTATGAATACGATTTACAAAAACTGCAAAGAAGCATCTGCCCGCAACGGCTTAGGCTACAATCTCGTTGCCGGTGCTAATATTGCCGGTTTTGAACGGGTGGCTGACGCAATGCTTGCACAAGGTGTCTTCTAATCACCTCGTATTCACGCGAGCGGTTATATCTCCCTAAAAAAAAGAAAAGGCCTTAGACTTGTGTCTAGGGTCTTTTCTTTTGCTATACAACTTATCTTATATCCTGATGCCGAAGAAATTCTTCTCGAATTGCCCGCCGCAACGGTTCTTCTGCTGCCAGTTTCAATACCAAACGGCCCATGATTTCCGCTCCTTGGCGAATGGTATTTTCGATAGACGGGCTTTTTACCATATTGGCAATTTGTACGGAATGTTCCGGGCAAGCTGTCGTCCCCATTGCCAAATGCAGATGCAGCGCCGGACACTGATGACTTACATTTCCGATATCTGAACTGCCGCAGTCATTTGTGTTTTGATACGGAATATTCATTTCATCTAAAACAGTTTCGACAGCCTGCGTTGCCGCTTGATTCCAAATCATGTTGTCAAACTTATATCCCACCTGTCTGACGTCATACGTGGTATCTGTTGCAATAGCGGCTCCTTCAAAACATTTCATAATTTTAGCGACGACCGTATCCAAATAAGCTCTTTCCGTATGTCGGATGCAGCATTCTAACTCCGCATAATCCGGAATAATATTCGATGCTGTTCCGCCTTGCACCATGTAGACACCAATACGTGTTTCCGGCCGTACATGCTGACGCAGCATGTCAATAGCATGCATCGCTAAGACAGCTCCGTTCAAAGCATTACGGCCGTTCCATGGCTCACTGGCGGCATGTGCAGTCTGCCCATGAAAAGCAATACGATAATCATCCAAGGCCAAAAAATGAGAATTAGATGTCGTTTTATTTGGGGACATATGAATCATCACGGCTAAGTCATACGCTTTAAATACATTTTCTTCACACATGCCGACTTTGCCGCCATGCAATTCTTCATCGGGTGTTCCCAACAAATCTATGTCAACTGGTATATCCATATGCTGCAGTGCCGCCGCTGCCAAAAAACTAATAGCACCGCTTGCCGAATGGCCGCATCCATGGCCGACTCCCGGCAGGGCATCATATTCTGCCAAAAGGGCGATTTTCATTACTGGTTTTTCTACACAGCGAACTACGGCTTTAAAAGCCGTAGGTTCATTGGCAACGTGTTCTGTCACCTCCATCCCCAAAGAGCGGCACAATGCAGCATACGCAGCGCACGCATGATATTCCTGCCCCGACAATTCCGGGTCATTGGCAATCTGATAATTTAACGCAAACGCCTTCTTTTCATACTTCTTACTATATTTCAACAGCAAATCTACAGCCATGACATCCTCCTGTAACTACACTTTATTTTACCACTGCAATATAAACATATATAACGGAATCACAATCAGCCCCAGCAGTACCGAAAGGAAGCTGACCTGCGTCGAATAGCGAACATCCGCTCCTACTGACTTGGCAACGACCGTCATTTGCGTCATAGCCGGCATACTAGCCTGCATAGAAAAAACCTGTGCAGACATAGGCGTAACCGGAATCAGCGGCAGCAGTACCAGTACACAAAGAGGGCAAACAATAAACCGTCCTGCCAAAGCACCTATCAAATCCCTGTCCCACTGTACAGAGGCCAGCGAAATACGGCTCATTTCAATGCCTATAACCATGAGCGATAACGGCGTTGCCATATTCCCTACATACTGAAACGATACCAATAGAAAATCCGGCAATGGAATATCCGCTATAATGAGCAGCAATCCTGCCAAAAATCCCAATAACGGCGGTGATAAGACTTTTTTAATCGTTTGCAAAGAAAACAACGGCATATTTCCGCGGCCGCCAGTACTGTCATTGACAATATGATAAACTCCCAGCGTCCAAAACATAGTCGTATTGGCCATATAATAGAGCATAACAGACGGTACGCTTTGCGTGCCAAACAATGCCAAATTGACCGGCAGTCCAATAAAAATCGTGTTGGCAATAAAAAAGCACGTAATAAATATTCCCTGCCGTTCCCTCCGTATATGCAGTACTTTAACAGCCAATCGTCCTACTACATATGCCAATAAAATCGAGGAAACAGGCAGCAGCAAATCCGGCGCAATCTGCACCAGTGAATCGTGCGTAAAATCTTTTTTCAATTGACACAACATATACAGCGGCAATGATATTTTCATAACCAGTTTGGTCAGCAAAGCACTCGTATCTGCCGAAAACCAGCCTTTCTTTGCCAACACAAAACCAATACCAATGATAAATAATATTTCAAAAATTCCTTGCAGGCCATGAAGTATTCCCGCCATGTAAATCGCTTCCTTTATTGATGAATCTGATATAATTCCGGCCGTCTGTCGCGAAATACATTCAAGGTTTCACGAATAGACGCAATACAGTCTGTATCCACATCAGCCGTTACTATCGTCGGTGCTTCTTCTCCTTCACCCAATACGCTTCCTAATGGGTCAATAATCATAGAATGCCCGCCAAAATGAAGGTTTCCTGCTGTGCCGCAGTTATTGACTGCCACCACTATCATTTGATTTTCAATGGCTCTCGCCCGATTTAAAATCTGCCACTGGTCGATGCGTACATCCGGCCAAGCTGCAGGCACAAAAAGTACTTTCGCACCTGCCAATGCTGCCATACGAACCCATTCTGCAAACCGCAGGTCATAACAAATGATCGAGGCCATGGTAATACCATCTAGCGTAAATACATTTAATCTATTGCCGGCACAAAACGCTTTATCTTCTCCTCCCGGCGTGAACACATGTACCTTATCATAGGTACCGACTATCTCACTCTCACGATTAACTACATACGTCGTGTTGTATACACCATCTGCCTTACAGTTAGCTACCGAACCACCTACAATATGAACATGATATTGTTTTGCCAGCGACATTAAAAATGCTTTGGTTCGTCTGCCGTCATCATCGGCTAATTGCTGTACATTTAGCGGGTAAAAAGACGTATTCCACATTTCAGGCAGCACTACTATATTAGCACCGGTACGCGCAGCTTGGATTATCGCCTTTTCTGCTATCGCATAATTAGTATCTACATCCCCCAATACAACATCTAATTGAACTGCTGCAATTTTCATAGATACACCTTCTTTCTGCATACGTTTATACTGTAAAATTATAGATGAGTTGTGCTCAAAATACAATATGAGAAACTATACTTTTCATCATTTTCCTTCCCGACATCCATCTTGAAAAAAAGTGCATATATTGTTATAGTTAAAGTAATTTCTACAATAAAGGACGCGATAAAAATGGCAACGCTGAAAAAGACGAATGTCATGCGGATTTTAGATAAACAAAAAATTCCATATACAGCAAAAGCCTATGATTATACAGAAGAAGACCTTTCCGGCATACATGCTGCCGCAGAACTCGGCATGAATCCGGGACACGTATTCAAAACACTCGTTGGACAGGGAAACAAAACAGGTCCCGTCGTCTTCTGCATTCCCAGCAATAAAGAATTGGATTTAAAAAAAGCCGCATCCTGCAGCGGCAACAAAAGCGTGCATCTTCTGCATATCAAAGACCTTCCCAGTCTTACAGGTTATATTCGCGGCGGCTGTTCTCCTATTGGCATGAAAAAGCAGTTTCCTACCTATCTGGACATTGCCGCAGCACACTGCGACACGATGAGTCTAAGTGCCGGTATGCGCGGACAGCAGGTTTTAGTTGCGCCGCAAAAGATTATTGATTTGCTGGGCGCCGCACTGTGCGACTTAACGATAAAAGACATTACATTGACGGGAGGAAAAATACGATGACAGATGAAGAAATGAAACCATGGCTACAGGAACTCATGCAATGTACAGCCTGCAAACTGCGCCAGGAAGGAAACCGAGGCCCGACACGGTACTCTGGAGATGTCAATTCTCCTCTTATGTTTGTCGGCGAAGGACCTGGCGGTGTGGAAGATGAATACGGCGTTCCTCTTGTAGGACCGTCGGGTCAATTATTAGATAAAGCCTTATGGAGTGTTGGTCTTACACGTGATCATGTCTATGTGACGAATATTGTCAAATGCCGTCCGCAAAACAACCGCACGCCTACCTTGGAAGAAGGTAAGTTCTGTGCCAATATTCATTTACTCAAAGAAATCGAACTCATCCATCCCAACGTAATTGTTTGTCTTGGCAAAGTCGCGTTTCAATATTTTTATGGACGCACAGCCAGCATTATGCACAATCGCGGCAAATGGTTTGACTATCACGGCATTCCTGTCATGCCAACGTACCATCCGGCATTTCTCCTGCGCCAAACAGGAAAAAACCTCGTCGAATCCAAATGGCAGGTTTACTATGATTTTAAAGCGGCTGTAGAAAAAGCAAAAGAAGCTATGCCGGACTATACCTACCAAAGCCCGGAAAAGCCGGATTTACTAGCACAATACGCTGACTTAAAAGAAACTCGTCATTTTTAATTTTTTCTTTACAAGTACCTATGTATTCTGTTATACTATATACGTACTTGCGGGTGTAATTCAGTGGTAGAATACGAGCTTCCCAAGCTTGGTACGAGGGTTCGATCCCCTTCATCCGCTCCATATGTAAAGCAAAAAAGAAGGCAATACCATGATAAATAGTTATCATGGTATTGCCTTCCTTTTTGTATCTAGTTTTACGTACTGCGATTTATTTCTCTCAAAAAAAAAAGATGGTGCATGGCAATGAAATAGTCATGCACCATCTTTTTTTTACATTATTCGGCTGTTTTGTCCAACACGTCTTCAATCCATTTCGCAAATAGTTCGCTGACTGTTACTCGTTTATCATCATACGCATGATTGGTGTTCAACGTATCATACGCCTGCAGAGCCTCTGTTGTATGCTGCTGCAGCTGATTCCACAGCGGTTCAATCATTTTCGCTGCCGGTGCTACGTCATCTTGGGACGCGCCGATAAAATACAAGTTGCGATCTTTTAGGTCTTCATACGCCTGGAAAATACCATACCCGTTTTGACAGCAGTAGTCTATATTTTGATAGATCGCTGCCGGTGATTCAATGTGCAGCGCATATAAGTTTTCATCAACGACTTGCTTCATCGGTTCAATTTCCTGATGCTGCGGCCAATACGGCAAATCATACGGTGACATGACAGCCATGCCGCGAATCCATGGCAGCCGCCGCGTCGCGTTGATAGAAACAAAGCCGCCCATACTGTGTCCTACAAAGAAAATATTATTTCTATCAATATGGTACTGCGCCGCTATGTCTTCCCGGTGTGCCCATTCTGCCACACAAACGGCATCATCAACAGCCCCGGAAAAAGTATATTTTCCTTGGCTTCCCCAACTGCCGCGATAGAAAAAGCTAATGACTACGATACCCGTACGCCGCAGGCTTTGTGCAATATCAAACGTAGCGGCAAATCCGGGAAAACCATGCAGTAAAATGACACATGGATACGTCTGATTTTTTTTGCCGCCAGGAATCAATGCAGTTCCGTACATTTGAGAGCCACCGTTGGAAAAGGTCAGCGATTCCAACGATGCACTGCATTCTTCGTTTTCCCATTGGGGGTCATTTTTTATGTTTTCTATCTGTAATTTCATTGTCTATCTATCTCCTCTATTTGCGTAATGCTTCACTCATAGGATACGGATCGCCGCCTTGGTATTTAACAATAGCCGTTCCTATAATAAATCCAATAACAGAAGGTACAACCCAGGCAAATCCATCAGCCGCAAAGGGAATGTGCTGATACAATTGTATCAAAGAATCTAACGGCAGGTTGATAATCTGACTTTTATTGAGCTGCATCAATCCTTCAAATAAACCAATCAAAGTGGCCATAGAAATCGTTCCCTTCCATGAGCCATGATTCGGTATAAATTTGGCAAATACACCTAAAAGCATCAAAGCAATCGATACAGGGTAAATGGCTATAAAAATCCAAAATGTATAGCGAATAATTCCCTGTACACCTATGCACGCTTCCAAAAGGCCAAAGACACAAACAAAAATCATCATGGCTTTAAATGATATGTTGCCATTGGAAAGATCTACTGTCAAATTAGCAATAGTTGAGCCGACACCAATGGTCGTCGTCAAGCAGGCAAGAAAAATACCTAATCCCAAGACAACGTTGCCAGTTGTCCCAGTCAGTGCATGCACCAAGCCATTGAGCAGTGCCGTTTGATCCATTTTACTATCAAACATGCCAGAGCCAGTCGCACCTAAATACAGCAAGCCGCCGTATACAATCAGCAGTCCTAAAAAAGCAACAACGGCCGCTTTCAAAGTCATGGCATGTCTTTTAGCCACGTCCGTATAGCCTTTCGCCTTGATAGACGCAACAAACATACCGGCAATAGCTATACCGACAGCGACATCACCAGTCTGATACCCCTGTAAAAACGAATACGAAAATACCGTATCTACTTGCGGTGCTGCAGGTTCTCCCAACGGCTGCACGAAGGCCAGCACAATCATGAATACCAGGCAGACCAGCAAGAACGGCGTTAAATACTTGCCGACAATATCTACAATTTTAGACGGGCGGAAAGTCAAAGCCAAGACAATTAAAAAATATAAAACCAGTAGGCCAATGCGCAGCCCGTCATTGCCCTGCAGTGCCGGAAATACGCTGAGCAGTCCGCTTTCAATTCCTACGCCGGCCTGCCGCGGCACACCGCAAGTAAGAATAAAAACAATCCACATAATCATATATGCTTTAGTAAACCACGCGGCAACAGGACGGCAAATTCCTTTTACGGTTCCCCCCATATTATCTACAGCAATTATCGTCGCAATAGGAAATAAAATAGCAGATACCGTTAATCCCACTACCGCTATCTGCCAGCTGTCACCTGCCATAAGACCAATGAGCGGCGGAAAAACCAAATTGCCTGCTCCAAAGAATACAGCAAACATAGCAAACCCAATAATTAATGCATTTGCATTTTCATTGTTGAACACTATACATCATCCCCCTCTATAATTTGTCCTTGTGGCAAGGATATTTGTCCTCAGTATATACTATTGCATAAGTTAACACAATACAATTATAAAAAAAGTGTGATTTTTTTATAATTCTTTTTATGCTGTATGGCATAGACATACATAACGTGCCGCTGTGTCACTAAAGAATAGCAACTAATGGCATACCATCAATAAAAAAATAAAATCAAATAAACGGCAACTAAGGCGCAGTCTATTTGTTACTTTTTTGTTACAATTTTGCAAAACCTCTTATTTCTTTTATATGCGTATGGTATAATAACCATACTTCTTCGTAAGTAAGATGTAACTACAAGAAAGGTGGATGTATATTATGAAAAAATTAAAAACTCTATTCGCACTCTGTTCTGTATTGGCCTGCAGTTCCTTATCTGCCATGGCCATGGATTCTGACACACTGCAAAATAATCCGTTTCGTTATCGTGTAGTCAGCACGCAGCCTGACGGTATTGTGTACATGGATATGGATTCTGTGCAAGCCCTGCAGACACGGGATTTGCCGAGCAGTATTGAAAATATTTCCTGCACGCTGTACGTTGAAAAATATGCCAAAAAGATAGACGCCATGGCCTTTCAGCAAAATCAGCTTATCAGCCAAATCAGTAAATACAAAGCAGATATTCATGCCAATAAAGTAGAAAACAAGTATTTAATGGATGCTGATTTCCAAGCGGCATATACAGCAGACGGCAAAAAACTGGACGGCAAGAAAGACAAACTTCGCATCAAACAGATGAAAGCTTTTTATATGTATGCTCATCGGTTAGTTGCACTGCCCAAAGATACGGCAGCAACGGCAAAGTAAATGATAGGATTAGGAACGCTTATTAACGCACTCGCCATTTTTGCAGGCGGCGTACTGGGTATCCTGTGCAAACAATTTTTAAAAGAACACTATCAAGATACGATTATCAAAGCGACTGGATTTGCCGTTCTCTTTCTAGGCGCAGCCGGCACGCTCTCCCATATGCTGACCGTTTTGCCCAACGGCAGTTTGACCGTCGATGGCACCATGGTTATGATTTTATCGCTGGCACTCGGTGCCCTGTTGGGAGAAATTATTGATTTGGATGCGCAATTCGAACGATTGGGTGAATGGCTTAAACACAAAACGGGCAGTGACAGCGATAATCAGTTCACCAATGGGTTTGTATCCGCGTCTTTGACAGTTAGTATTGGAGCCATGGCGATTATCGGCTCTATTCAAGACGGCATGTACGGTGATTATACGACGCTGACGGCAAAAGCCATTTTAGATTTTATTATCGTGCTGATTATGGCTTCCTCTCTAGGAAAAGGGTGCATATTTTCATTCATCCCAGTAGCCGTTTTACAAGGGACGATGACTATGCTGGCCGCCGGATTATCCGGTTTTATGACGGATGCCGTACTGAACAATATTTCTCTTGTTGGCAATATTTTAATTTTCTGTGTCGGCATCAATCTAGTCTGGTCCCAAACAATCAAGGTAGCTAACCTGCTTCCTTCTCTTTTAGTAGCTGTCATCATGGTGTGGCTAGTATAAAAACAACATGAATATAGTAAAACCCCCTAAGTCGATATAACTTAGGGGGTTTACTATATTTATCTATGAGCAAATAGAGTATATACGTTATTCTTTTCCTGCCAATGTCTTGTACGATTCAAGGCGTGTTTTCATATCCGCTGCTGTTTTATTAAAGAATGCATCTGCTTTTTCCGGGAACACCGTCTTCAGCGAAGCATACCGTACTTCACCCATCAAGAAGTCTTTGACATCTTGTGTCGGTTCTTTGGAATCAAGAGTAAATGGATTTTCACCTTGTTCTATACGGGTCGGGTTATAGCGGTAGAGATGCCAATAGCCTGCATCAACTGCTTTCTTTGCTTCAATCTGGCTGTTGGCCATGCCGGCTTTAATGCCGTGATTGATGCACGGCGCATAGCCAATAATAAGGCTGGGACCATCATACGCTTCGGCTTCCTGAATAGCTTTCAGGCACTGATTTTTGTCGGCACCGAGAGCTACCTGCGCGACATATACATACCCATACGTCATGGCAATTCGTCCTAGATCCTTTTTGCGTGTCTTCTTACCGCCTGCAGCAAATTTAGCAATCGCAGACGTTGGTGTCGCTTTGGAAGACTGTCCACCTGTATTGGAATATACTTCTGTATCAAAGACAAAGACGTTAACATTTTCACCTTGTGCCAATACATGGTCTAAACCGCCAAACCCAATATCGTAGGCCCAGCCGTCGCCGCCAAAAATCCATTGGCTGCGTTTGACCAAATTATCACGGCGTTCATAAATTCTCCGGCAAATTGGGCATGTATCTTTTGCTGCTTCTACGACAGCACTCACTTTATCTGCCCGCTGCCGCGTGCCTTCACTTTCGTCTTTATGGTCAAGCCATTCTTGGAAAACAGCTTTTGCATCTGCCGGTGTATTCGGACTGTCAATCGCTTCCTGAATATCCATCGCTATTTTGTCCCGCATCTGCGTTGCTGCTAAGAACATGCCCAACCCAAATTCAGCATTGTCTTCAAAGAGAGAGTTTGCCCAGCCAGGACCATGACCTGCCGCATTGGTCGTATACGGCATAGACGGTACACTGCCTGCCCATACAGAAGAGCAGCCCGTCGCATTGGCTACCATCATGCGGTCGCCAAACAACTGTGTTACCAGTTTAGCATACGGTGTTTCACCACAGCCGGCACACGCACCGGAAAATTCAAGAAGCGGCTGTTCAAACTGGCTGCCTTTAACAGTAAATTTATTCATCGGATTTTCTTTTGCCGGCAAGCCTACAGCATAATCCCAAAGAGCAGCTTTAGCTTCTTGTGTAGCAAACGGCTTCATTTCCAATGCTTTATTCTTCGCTGGGCAAACTTGAGCACAGCTGCCGCAGCCCAAGCAGTCCAATACACTGACCGCCATCGTAAAGTGCAGCCCAGCAGCTCCTATCGCCGGTTTGACAAGCAACCCTTCCGGTGCTGCCGCCACTTCTTCATCTGTCATTAAAATCGGCCGAATAGCTGCATGAGGACAAACAAAAGAACACTGGTTGCACTGAATACAGTTTTCTGCCTGCCACTGCGGGATGTTGATAGCCACGCCGCGTTTTTCATAGGCTGCCGTTCCCTGCGGGAATGTGCCGTCTTCCAAGCCGATAAACGTGCTGACTGGGAGAGAATCCCCTTCTTGCGCATTAATCGGTTCCAAGATATGGGATACAAAATCCGGTACATCTTTCTTGGGCTGCGGCACGTCTTCAGCATTTGCCCAACCTGCCGGTACGTCTATTTTGACAATGCCTGTTACACCGTTATCAATAGCAGCATTGTTCATATCTACTACCTTTTGGCCTTTTTTGCCATACGAGGATACTACGGCATCCTTCAAATATTTCACAGCGTCATCAATCGGAATAATATTGGCAATTTTAAAGAACGCTGCCTGCATAATCATATTAAAGCGACCGCCTAAACCGATTTTCTGAGCTATGCTGACGGCATCAATCGTATAGAACTGAATATCGTTTTGGGCAATATACCGTTTCATGGCTGCCGGCAAATTGCTGTCTAGTTCTTCCGGCGTCCAAAGCGTATTTAACAAGAAACTGCCGCCTTTTTTCAAGCCTGCCAACACATTGTATTTGTGTACATACGATTGCTGGGAACAAGATACAAAAGCCGCTTTATTAATGAGATATGACGAACGAATCGATTCGTTGCCAAACCGCAAATGCGAAACCGTAATGCCGCCTGATTTTTTAGAATCATAGGCAAAATATGCCTGGGCGTGCATATCCGTATGGTTGCCAATAATTTTTACAGCACTTTTATTGGCACCGACCGTTCCATCAGAGCCCAATCCCCAGAATTTACATGCTGTTGTGCCTTTCGGTGTCGTATCAATATCTTCACCGACAGGCAAAGATGTAAAGGTAACGTCATCGACGATACCAATCGTAAATTGATCTTTCGGTGTATCTTGTTTAAGGTTTTCAAATACAGATAAAATATGAGTCGGCGTCGTATCTTTACCGCCAAGGCCGGCACGACCGCCTACGATAACAGGCTGCTGCGGTTTTCCGGAATACATAGCCTTGACATCAAGGAAAAGCGGTTCTGCAACAGAACCTGGTTCTTTCGTACGGTCAAGAACAGCAATTTTGTTGACTGTTTTTGGAATATACTTGAAGAAATATTTTTCTGAAAACGGCCGATACAGATGAACCGACAGCAAACCAACTTTTTCGCCGCGTGCATTCAAGAAATCTACCGTTTCAGCAATTGCGTCACACAAAGACCCCATGGCAATAATCATGCGATCTGCATCGGCTGCGCCATAATAGGTAAAGGGATGATATTCCCGACCCGTCAGTGCTGTAATTTTGCCCATATACTCTTCTACAATATCCGGCAGGGCTTCATAATATTTATTCTGTACTTCCTGCTGCTGGAAATATACGTCAGAGTTTTCCAAAGAACCTTTAGTTGTCGGATGGTCTGGGTTAGTGGCACGATCACGGAAGGCTTTCACAGCATCCATATCTACTAAATCAGCCAAATCGCCGTAATCCAATGCCTCAATTTTTTGAATTTCATGAGAAGTACGGAAACCATCGAAAAAGTTAAGAAACGGCACACGGCCTTTAATCGCTGATAAATGGGCTACAGCCGATAAATCCATTACTTCCTGAACGCTTGCTTCTGCCAGCATGGCAAAGCCCGTCTGCCGGCACGCCATTACATCACGCTGATCTCCAAAAATACAAAGCGTATTGGTCCCCAGGGCGCGGGCTGCTACATGAAATACGCCCGGAAGTAATTCGCCGGCAATTTTATACATATTTGGAATCATTAACAACAAGCCTTGTGAAGCGGTATATGTTGTCGTCAGGGCCCCTGCCTGCAGTGAGCCGTGCACAGCACCTGCTGCGCCGCCTTCGGCCTGCATTTCCTGGATACGGACAACTTGTCCGAACATATTCTTCACGCCCTGCGTAGCCCATTCGTCCATTTTTTCTGCCATTGTAGACGATGGCGTAATCGGATAAATAGCGGCAACATCCGTAAATACATAGGATACGTATGCAGCTGCCGTATTCCCATCCATAGTCATCATTTTTTTAGTCATCTTCTATGCCTCCATCCGTAAAATAGAATTAAGTAGCATCGTTAGTCCTATTGTAGTGTACATAAAAGCATTTGTAAAACAAATGCTTTTAATCGTATCCATCAATATTTTTGATAGATACGGCGGATAAAAAAAGATTGACGGCAATGGAAAAATATTTCATAATCAGTATAAATAAGCATATAAAAGGAAGGATGCCCTCATGGAAATACGCAACTTGACTACTTTTTTACAAGTCGTTTCTATCAAAAATTTTACCCAGGCAGCACATACCCTTGGTTATTCGCAGTCCAATGTCAGTGCTCAAATCCAACAGCTGGAACGCGAAGTCGGCGCACCCCTCTTTAACCGTATCGGCCGCCAAGTAACACTGACGCAGTATGGCGAAGAATTGATTCCCTATGCGCAAAAAATTGTATCGACAGCGTTGCTGATGGAAAATTTTTTAAAATCAGAAAAAGCGTTAGGCGGCACCATTCGCATCGGTATGGTAGAATCTCTGTACGAAATTCTTTTTGAATCTTCCTTGCTGCGGTATCATCAACGCTTTCCCCACGTCAAAGTAGAACTCATCGTCGATGACACGGCTGCCCTCAAAGACGGCATGCAAACAGGCGTTCTCGATTTTGCCTGCTTGATTGCAGAACCATTGCCGCCGGCACAATGGCAAACTTGGTATTCCAAGCCGGAGCAAGTCGTTGTCATCGCTCATCCTGACAATCCGCTGAGCAAACGGGCATCTCTTCGTCTTGTAGACATAAAAGATGAAGAGTTTATTCTTATGGAATTGACCGCGCCTTACATCGTTCACTTTCAAAGTGCCATAGCCTCACAGCATATCAAGCTCCATCCCGTATTGACGCTGCAAAGTGCCGATACAGCCACACGCCTTGTCAGCAAAGGGAATTTTCTTTCCGTTCTCCCCTTATATACGGTGATGCAGGCTGCTAAACAAGGTCTCGTCTGTATTCTTCCGATTAAAGATTTTCAAGAAACACCGTCTGTGCAGATGGTCCTGCATGCCAACAAGGTCATGACACCGCAAATAGAAGGTTTTTTGCAGGAAATCCGCACGACCATAGAAACAGAAGATTCCTATTTATAAAAATATGCTCTATGTTTTCTCATCATTTTACTTTATAATGTAATGATATAAAAAGTAATTACTTTTTATTTTTTATCATCTATAAAGAAAGAATGTGATTCATATGAAAATCATGATTACCGGCATTGGCGGCGTTGGCGGCTATATCGCTTCCGTATTATGTGCCAATTATACAGACGTAACACTAATTGCCCGCAGAAAACGTAAAGAATCGCTTCAGCAAAACGGCTTGGTTCTGCATAGTGACTTTTTTGGAAAACATGTATTTCATCCAGCTGTAACCGATACGCCGGCAACTGCCGGTATTCAGGACATAATTTTTGTCTGTGTAAAAAATTATTCCTTAGTATCTGCACTGGAAGCTCTGCGTCCCTGCGTAGATGCACATACAATTATTGTCCTTGTTTTAAACGGCGTTGACCATTTGGAAACAGCTAAAACCGTATTTCCTCACGGCCGTTTTGTCAATACCTGCATCTATATTACCTCTGCCTATAATGATGATTTTTCCATTAGTCAATATGGACATTTTGCCCGTATATATCTAGGGTCTGCTGATGAAAAAGCTGCCCAAACAGCCTATGAGGTTCTTCATCATGACGGACTGACTACCTGCAAAACAAGCCAAATCACAAAAGAAATTTGGAATAAATATATTCTCAACTGTGCGTATAATGTCATCACAGCCTATTACGAATGCACGATCGGCGACGCCTTGAACAAACCGAACGGTAAAAAAGAATTCCGCCAGCTTATCGAAGAAGCCTATACAATAGGCAAAGCCTTAGGCGTTCCCTTAGACGACACCCTTGTCGATACCATTTACGACCGCATCCTCACGCAGGAAGACAAAAACGTTTACAGTTCCCTGGCCCGTGACGTCATGCATGATCATCAAAGCGAACTCGATACCTTCAGCGGCTATTTGGTCCGCACAGCACAAACGCTGCACATTGCCATACCCTTTTCCCAGCAATGCTATGAAACCATATCCAAACGACTTAAATAAAATTCTCTTATATACATAGTATTGAGTGCACAAATAACTTTATAACACAAGAAAGCCCTTTACAGTATTCCTGAGGCAGTGGGTTCAGGAACTGTAAAGGGCTTTTTGTGTAAGCAAATATTTTGGCAGCGTATTGCTGGTTTATATCCAGCATATTTTTTTGTAAATCCATGTAAATATTTTCTTCTTTCTTTCATCTTATGTGAATATTAGAACATAGATAAATTAAAAAAATTGCCAAGGTTATCTGCATTGCCTTCTTCATTTGTAAGGAGAGGAATCACTAACACTAGTCCTCGACGAGTATACAGTAATACAGATAATATTTTCGCTTCTGACTGATAATTAGCAACAATTTTAACAGTACCATGATAAAAAATTCCACCTACTACTGGTATCGTAAAATGATTTGCCGTACGATTTTTCAACTCTGTTTCCGCTTCTCTTTTTAAAGAGCAAATTACTTTACTAATAATGGCTTTTTTTCTTTGCTTTTTATCTTTTTGTTGTGTATTATGTGCCATATTTCACATTTATATGTAAGCTTGTGAAAAAGTAGAACTTACTTCATTATATAAATTGTTTTGTATACGAAATTTACATTGCAAATTGTGCTATTTCATCATACATTGAAATATATTCCTCTATTTTCAATTATTCACATATAGAATCAATCTATGTATTCCCTATACGAATAATGAATTGTTCTTAAAAAACATAAGGTTTACATTAATATAATTGGATTTGTTTTCGTTTATATGTAAAACTTTTAAGTATAATGTTCTCTCATGTATTACAAAAAAGTCTACAATAATTTTTACATTATTCCTTGACGCTATTATTTTTTCGTGATAGTATTCTTACAGGTAATACAAATGCAGTGAGTTTACGTCGTACTGCTTTGTACGAATTTCCATTGAATTCTCCGCGCGAATTCATTATTTAACAGTAAATTCCTTTATGGAATTGAAAAGTATTTCAAAGGGAGATAAAAACATAGGAGGTTATATTCGGCAATGAAGAAAGTGAAAATTATCACAGCTGCTGACGCAGCAAAGCTCGTTAAAGACAATGATACGCTTACATCCATTGGTTTTGTAAGCTGTGCCCATCCTGAAGCACTGACCAAAGCATTGGAACAGCGTTTTTTGGAAACAGGCAGCCCTAAAAATCTAACATACATTTATACGGCTTCACAAGGTAAACGCGATGGCCGCGGCGGTGAACATCTGGCTCACGAAGGCTTGCTAAAACGTGCCATCTTAGGTCACTATCAGACAGTACCGGCTATTGCAAAATTAGCTGTAGAAAATAAAATTGAAGCTTATAACTGTGCTCAAGGCACATTACTCCATTGGTTCCGTGCATTGGCTGGTCATAAAATGGGCGTTTTCACTGACATCGGTCTGGAAACATTCCTCGATCCTCGTCAGGGCGGCGGCAAGTTAAATGATGTTACCAAAGAAGATATTGTAAAACTTCTTACGATTGAAGGTCAAGAACAGCTCTTCTATCCGACATTCCCTGTTAATGTTGCTTTCCTTCGCGGCACCTATGCTGATGAAGTCGGCAATATCACAATGGAAGAAGAAGTTGCTCCGTTGGAAAACACATCGGTTGCACAAGCTGTTCATAACTGCGGCGGCATCGTTGTTGTCCAGGTTAAAGGCGTCGTAGAACATGGTACATTGGATCCGCGTCTGGTAAAAATTCCTGGCATTTATGTTGACTATGTCGTTGTTGCTGATGAAAAAGACCATGAACAAGCCTTTGGCTGCGCATTCGACCCGACATTGTGCGGCGAACGCCGTGCTCCTCTCGGTGAAGCCGGTGCGCCCTTGCCAATGAGTGCTAAAAAAATCATCGGTCGCCGCGGTGCATTGTTCCTTACAGAAAATGCCATCGTCAACCTCGGTGTCGGTGCTCCTGAATATGTTGCTTCTGTTGCCGGCGAAGAAGGCATTGCCGATACGATTACATTAACAGTCGAAAATGGTGCTATCGGCGGTGTTCCGCAGGGCGGCGCACAATTCGGTTCCACCCGTAACGCGGAAGCCATTATCGACCACCCCTACCAGTTCGACTTCTACGATGGCGGCGGTTTGGATATGACGTTCCTTGGTCTTGCACAATGCGATGCTGCAGGCAACATCAACGTCAGCAAATTCGGTACAAACATTGCCGGCTGCGGTGGTTTCCCAAATATTTCTCAGCAGACACCTAACGTATTCTTCTGCGGTACCTTTACAGCCGGTGGCTTAAAAATCGCTGTTGAAGACGGCAAAGTAAAAATTCTTCAAGAAGGCAAAGCTAAGAAATTCATTAAGAATGTCGACCAGATTACATTCAATGGTTCCTACGCTATGCGCAAAGGCCAGAAAGTTCATTACATCACAGAACGCTGCGTCTTTGAATTGACCAAAGATGGTTTGAAATTGACAGAAGTTGCTCCTGGCATTGATGTAGAAAAAGACATCCTCGCTCACATGGACTTCAAACCAATTATCGGTGATTACAAAACCATGGATCTTCGGATTTTCCAAGATGGTCCCATGGGATTGAAAAAATAATTCATCCTATTTTATATATACCAATTATAAAGGAGACATGCACATCATGAAACCAATGAGATTGCATCACGTCGGTATTGTACTTCCTACATTACAACAAGCACACGACTTTATTCAGGCAAACGGCCTCGAAATCGACTATGCCGGATTTGTTGACGCCTATCACGCTGATTTAATTTTTACTAAAAAAGGCCCATTCTGCAGCCCGCTTGAAATGATTATTCCGCACGAAGGTGTTTTGACCAAATTCAACAACGGCAAAGGCGGCATCGCTCATATCGCATTTGAAGTCGATGATGTTGAAGCTGTTCGTCAGGAAATGGAAGCAGAATGCCCGGGCTGCATGCTCGAAAAGAAAGCTGTTCAAGGTACAGACGATATTATCGTTAACTTCCGCCGTCCAAGCACAAACCAAGGTATTCTCGTAGAATACGTACAGACAACAGCTCCTATCGTAGGTCATGACGTCAATCCGTTTGAAAAATTAGGCAAAGCCGGCGAACTGCATGATACCTGGCATCCAATGCGCCTCCATCATGTCGGCATCGTACTTCCGACCATGGAACAGGCTCAGGCTTTCATCAAAACAAACGGCCTCGAAGTAGATTACTCTGGTTTCGTTGATGCATACCATGCTGACCTTATCTTTACAAAGAAAGGCGAATACAGCACGCCGCTCGAAATGATTATTCCGCACGAAGGCGTATTAACTAAATTCAACAACGGCAAAGGTGGTATTGCTCACCTCGCATTTGAAGTAGACGACGTAGAAGCCGTTCGTCAGCACATGGAAAAAGAATGCCCGGGCTGCATGCTTGAAAAGAAAGCCGTTCAGGGTACAGACGACATTATCGTCAACTTCCGCCGTCCAAGCACAGACCAGGGTATTCTCGTAGAATACGTACAGACTGTCGCTCCGATTAACTACAATAAATAATAAATACATCAATATATACTTGATGTCGGCAGTATGTGGAAAGGATATAAGAAATATGTATACACTTGGAATTGATGTTGGCTCTTCCTCTTCTAAAGCCGTTATCTTAGAAGATGGTAAAAATATCATTGCACAAGCAGTCATTGAAATTGGTACCGGCTCTACCGGTCCGGAACGTGTCTTAGAAGAAGTATTTAAACATACTAATTTGACATTAGACGATATGGCAAATGTGATTGCCACAGGATATGGCCGTTTCAACGTCGTCGCAGCCAAAGGCGAAGTAAGTGAAATCACGTGCCATGCCAAAGGCGCTGTATTTGAATGCCCCGGCACGACAACCATTTTGGATATTGGCGGTCAGGACGTCAAAGCTATTAAACTGAATACAGAAGGACTCGTCATGCAGTTTGCCATGAACGATAAATGCGCCGCCGGTACAGGTCGTTTCCTCGATGTCATGTCTAAAGTATTGGAAATTCCAATGTCTGAAATGGGCGACTGGTATTTTAAATCCCAGCATCCGGCAGCAGTCAGCAGCACTTGCACTGTATTTGCTGAATCAGAAGTCATTTCCCTACTGTCTAAAAATATTCCGAAAGAAGACATCGTAGCCGGCGTTCATCGTTCCATCGCCAGCAAAGCCAGCGCACTTGTACGCCGTGTCGGCGTCGGCACAGACCTGACAATGACTGGCGGCGGTTCCCGCGACCTCGGCGTTGTCGATGCCATTTCCAAAGAATTGGGCGTTCCCGTCCGTGTAGCCGCTCATCCGCAAGCAGTCGGTGCCTTAGGGGCTGCCTTGATTGCCTATGAAAAAGCTGCCAAACAAAAATAAGGTTATTTCTTCCTCTTCCGGAAGATGACATATAACATAGTACATTAGCTTATCCAACCGATAAAAGGAGAGATTGTAATGAGTGAAGAAAAAGCAGTAGATATCGAAAGCATGAGCGCCAAAGATGCGCTTGGCTATTTCCTGCCGAAAGTCGATGAAGATGCTAGAAAAGCAAAAAAAGAAGGCCGTCTTGTATGCTGGGCTGCTTCTGTAGCACCTCCTGAATTCTGCACAGCTATGGACATCGCTGTTGTATTCCCGGAAACACACGCAGCCGGCATTGGCGCACGTCATGGTGCTCCGGACATGCTCGAAGTTGCTGAAAACAAAGGCTACAACCAGGACATCTGTTCGTACTGCCGTGTCAACATGGGTTACATGGAATGCCTCAAACAGCAGGCTTTAAACGGCGGCGAAGAACCGGACGTATTGAAAAAATCTCCGGCATCCCGTATTCCATTACCTGATGTTATCCTCACTTGCAACAACATTTGCAACACCTTGTTAAAATGGTACGAAAACTTGGCAAAAGAATTGAATATTCCTCTGATTACCATCGACGTACCGTTCAACCACGAATATCCTGTTACAAAACAGGCTAAACAGTATATCGTAGGCGAATTCAAACACGCTATCAAACAGCTCGAAGAACTCTGCGGCCGTCCGTTCAACTACGAAAAATTCTTTGAAGTACAGAAACAGACACAGCGTTCTATCGCAGCTTGGAACAAAATTGCTTCCTATCTCTGCTACAAACCGTCCCCGCTCAACGGCTTTGATCTCTTCAACTACATGGGCCTTGCCGTAGCTGCTCGTGACCTCGACTATGCTGAAATCACATTCAACAAATTAATCAAAGAATTAGATGCTAAAGTAGCTGCTAAAAAATGGGCATTTGGCGAAAACGAAAAAACGCGTGTAACCTGGGAAGGCATTGCTGTATGGATTGCTTTGGGTCACACATTTAAAGAATTAAAAGGTAAAGGTGCTTTGATGACAGGTTCCGCATATCCTGGCATGTGGGATGTTTCCTACGAACCGGGCAACCTCGAATCCATGGCTGAAGCATATACCCGTACATACATCAACTGCTGCCTCGAACGCCGCGGCGAAGTATTGGAAAGCATCGTTCGTGACGGCAAATGCGACGGCTTGGTCATGCATCAGAACCGTTCCTGCAAAAACATGAGCCTCCTCAATGATGAAGGCGGCAAACGCATTCAGAAAAACCTCGGTGTTCCGTACGTTATCTTCGACGGTGACCAGACAGATCCGCGTAACTTCTCGGAAGCACAGTTCGATACTCGTGTAGAAGCATTGTGCGAAACAATGGACGAAAAGAAAGCCAATGAAGGAGGCAATCACTAATGAGCAAGATTGATGAACTTATCAGCAAATTACAAGAAGTAGCAAACCATCCTAAAAAAACGGTTTTAGAATATAAAAAACAAGGCAAAGGCCTCGTAGGCATTATGCCGTACTACGCTCCGGAAGAAATCGTATATGCCGCAGGCTATCTCCCTGTTGGCCTCTTCGGCGCACAGAAACCGACCATTTCCGCAGCTCGTACATACTTACCTCCATTCGCTTGTTCTTTGATGCAGGCTGACATGGAATTACAGCTCAACGGCACCTATGACTGCCTCGATGCTGTTATCTTCTCCGTTCCTTGCGATACACTCCGCTGCATGAGTCAGAAATGGCACGGTAAAGCTCCGGTTGTTGTCTTCACACATCCGCAGAACCGTAAAATCCAAGCTGCTGTTGACTTCCTCAAAGCAGAATATGAACACGTTCGCAACGAATTAGAACGTATCTTAAACGTAAAAATTACCGATATGGCTCTGCAGGAAGCTATCAAAGTATACAACGAAAACCGTCAGGTTATGCGTGAATTCTGCGATGTAGCTGCTCAGTATCCGCAGATCTTCACTCCTGTAAAACGTCATGACGTTATCAAAGCTCGTTGGTTCATGGACAAAGCGGAACACACCAAATTGGTTCGTGAATTAATCGACGCTGTCAAAGCTGAAAAAGTACAGCCTTGGAATGGCAAGAAAGTTATCCTTTCCGGTATTATGGCTGAACCGGACGAATTCCTCGATATCTTCAGCGAATTCAACATTGCTGTTGTAGCTGATGACCTCGCTCAGGAATCCCGTCAGTACCGCAACGACGTTCCTTCCGGTATCGATCCGCTCGAACAGCTCGCTCAGTGGTGGCAGGACTTCGATGGCTGCCCGCTCGCTATGAACCCGGACAAACCACGTGGACAGATGCTTATCGACATGGCTAAAAAATATGACGCTGACGCTGTTGTTATCTGCATGATGCGTTTCTGCGATCCTGAAGAATTCGACTATCCGATTTACAAAGTTGAATTCGAAAAAGCCGGTCTTCGTTACACTGTTGTTGACGTTGACCTCGAATCTCCGTCTCTCGAACAGATTCGTACACGTATTCAGGCTTTCTCCGAAATCCTCTAATACTGACATACTATCCTCATTCTATACGAATGACTACTGCTATCGGCGGGAACCCTTTGGGTTCCCCTGCAGTGGATAGTATCTGATACATGTATCAGGTATTATCCACTGCAGAACATACGCTGCTCGTTATGTTCTTGCACATTATGTTGATTTAAAAGCAAGTTGCTTTTAAATATATATGTATAATCTTAGGAGGAATTACATCATGGATTTCAAACTGAATGAAATGCAGCAGGATATCGCTAATCTTGCTAAAGATTTTGCTGAAAAAAAATTGGCTTTAACGGTTAAAGACCGCGACGAAAAAGAAGTTTTCGATCGTTCTATCGTAGATGAAATGGGCACACTCGGTCTTCTCGGTATTCCTTGGGAAGAAGAAAACGGCGGTGTTGGCGCAGACTTCCTCAGCGTTGCTCTTGCTACAGAAGAAGTTGCAAAAGTTGACCCTTCCATCGCATTGAGCTTTGAAGTTCACACCATGCTCTGCTCCTGGCCTATCTGGAAATTCGGCACAGCTGAACAGAAACAGAAATTCTTAAAACCGTTGGCAGAAGGCACAAAACTCGGTGCATTTGGCCTTACTGAACCGAATGCCGGCACAGATGCATTAAACGGTTCTACAGTTGCTACGAAAAACGAAGATGGCAGCTACACATTGAACGGCTCCAAAGTCTTCAACACCAACGGCGGCGAAGCTGATATCACTGTTGTATTCGCAGCTACAGATAAATCCAAAGGTGCTAAAGGCATGAGCGCTTTCATCGTAGAAAAAGGCATGGAAGGCTTCACCTATGGTAAAGAAGAAGTTAAAATGGGTATCCGCGCTTCCGTACAGCGTGAACTCGTTTTCCAGAACGTTCGTATCCCTGCTGACCACCTCCTCGGTAAAGAAGGCGAAGGCTTCAAAATCGCTATGATGACATTGGACGGCGGCCGTATCGGCGTTGGCGCACAGGCTCTCGGCATTGCAGAAGGTGCTTACAACGAAGCTGTTAAATACGCTAAAGAACGTACACAGTTTGGTAAACCGATTGCTAAATTCCAGGCTATTGCTTTCATGCTCGCTGACATGAAACTCAAAATTGAAACAGCTCGTTTGGCTGTATACAAAGCTGCTTGGAAAATGGGTCAGCCTGACGTTAAATCCTACTCTGTAGACGCTGCTGTTGCTAAGAAATATGCTTCTGATATTGCTATGCAGGTTACAACAGATGCTGTACAAGTATTTGGCGGTTATGGCTTTACTCGTGAATATCCAGTTGAACGCTACATGCGTGATGCTAAGATCACTCAGATCTACGAAGGCACCAACCAGGTTCAGCAGATGATTATTTCTGGCGCTATCCTTCGGTAATCCACTGTTTTACAAAAATCACTTCCTTTCAAAATCCCATTATCAAAAATAGATGCATACGTGAAAAAAGGCTGCCCTTTTGTGGCAGCCTTTTTTAGTGGTTAGTGGTTAGTGGTTAGTAGGTAGTTTGTAGTTTGCAGTTGGCTCCGCCCCTGTCCCGTGTCTTCTTCTCTATCTGTTTAAATATACTCTTTCTTTCTGCGCGGCTAGAATGCCGGAACGCCTCCCGACACCCTCTAGTATTCATTCTCATTGTGCGGCTTGCCGCACAACCAGTCATTCCCGTAACGGGGCGGCTTGAGAACAAATACAAACAATTACAGATGAGTATATGCTGGAAAATTTATCTTCGGTTTCATGAAACATCAGATAAATCTTGTCTAAACAAATTACATACACAGATAAGCCTATGTTTGCTAATCTTTTTTTGCCAAATATGTTTTCTCGGCGACATAGCGTGCTCTATATGACGAACGACACCGACCATTACGGGAGCGACTGTTGCACCAGCATGCCAGACGAAGGGCTTACGTAAAAAACGGTTGTGCTGGCAATAGCAATGTGACTACTTTCGCAGCGCTCCACCGCCCCGTCAAGCTTACAACCGTTTAGTAAGCCCTTTGGCTGGCAAAGGAGCGGGAGTTTTGGTCGGCGGTTTCTTTCTTTTTGGTACTTTTTCTTTCTGACCGCGCAGAAAGAAAAAGTACATTGCATATGTAAACAGCATGTTTACTTAAAAGAATTTCTGTTCGTGCAAAAAAAGTAAATAGCACATACAACGTGTAATGCAACAAAAAAGAACAATCCCATAGTTTCCCATGAGATTGTTCTTTTTCTGCTATATATCCCAATATTGGCTATAACATCCTTGTCTATCTAAGGAGTTATTTACCTACTACATCGTTAGCTGCAAGCCACTGAGACCATGGTGTTGCAAAGTTGTTCTGGTAGTTTTGCTGTACATACGTGTAGAACAATTTTACCATGCGTGCTTTATCTGCATAGTAATCAGCTTTCCACTGATCTTTCTTTGGTTTTGGAATCTTATATGCAACATAGTTGCCGCCGATTAAATGCTGACGCTGTAAGATATCTTTCAAGGACACATCCGGATTTTTCATCATATCAGCCATTGCCATGTATGCCGTTGTACGACCTACGCCAGCCTGGCAGTGGAAATGGAGCCATGCATCTTTTGGCATGGTGCGGAAGAAGTTGACGAACTGATCTACTTTGTCCGGAGCCGGCCATACATGGTCGGTAGCCGTAATACGAACGTAGTTTACGCCGAGAGATTTAGCCATTTCTTCTTCTGTCATGGCACTGGTAACCTTAATCTGTTTCGGATTCATCGCAAATTTCTTCTTATTCAATTCAGATACGATGACTTTTTGGCCAAGAGCCGATTTGATGCGGTTCGTTTCATCTTTGATAATCGCATCATGAGATTTGCCGAGGTTGCCCCAGTCACGCAGGCCGTACCAGCTGACAGCGTTGCCATTGAAGTAACCATGAGATTCCTGACGGAGGTCGAAATCATAGATTGGGCCTTTGGCATATTTTTTGAGTTCTGCTACAACAGCTTTGAATTCGCCGGCAGAGCACTGGCCGGAACCGGAAATATTCAGCGTATCCATGCCTTTACGGGTCGGAACGTATGCCGGATCTAACTGGCCAATATATTTTTCACTCACTTCGCCGAATTTAGAAAGGCTCGTGCGGAAGTTGCGCGGCAACTGGTTTTTGTCGGTCGTATCGATACGCCATACATAGCCTTCGTAGTTCGGTTCATAGCTTTCATAGCCATGCTGTTTAGTCCATTCACTGTAGGTGATGTCAAAGTTCGGGTGAGCTTTGCAGTAATCATAGAACTGTTTGGTGAACTGGTAACGGTCGATGTATAATTTACGGCCCCAGTTTTTCTTGCTGTCTTTGATTTCGCTAAGGTCTACAATACCAATCAAAGCCTGACGTTTGATGATGTCGTCAAAGCTTACTTTGGATGCATTTTTCATGATATCGTACGCAACCATCATGATGGTCGTACGGCCCATGCCGGCATAGCAGTGGAAATGGAGCCATGCATCTTTCGGCAAGGTTTTGTAGAAGGCGATGAAATCATCCATGTTTTTGTCGCTCGGACGGAAATGGTCGTCGATGACGATACGATAGTAGTTGGCACCGTGTTCTTTTACCATTTGTTCTTCGTTGCGGACACTATTGACCTGCATTTCAATCGGCGTCATCAGTTTGTTGGTTTTATCATTAAACTGATAAATTTTTACAACGCCCTTTTTCTTTGCACTATTGAGCTGATCTGTTTCGACATGTTTTACGATGTACGGTGTACGGCCGTCATTGCCCCAGTCATGGTCTGCAAACCAGCTGACAGCGGTGCCGTTGATATAGCCGTGGGATTCAGCACGCAAGTCAATATCATAGAATTTTTCCGGTTTGACCGGAACGGTCTTCAACACTTTTTCAAATTCTTTTTCCGAGAAAATACTACTTGCCGAAGCACGCGTTGTGGACATGCCTTCGCGAGTCGGGAGAATACCGTCTTTCGTCAAGCCTTTGAATTGGTCATTGGATGTACGGAAGTTACGAGGCAGCTGATCTTTATCGACGCGGTCGATTTTAAGAGCCAGTTTCGGAGCCTTTTTGACTTCCTGCGGTTCTGCTTTGACATTCTGTGCGGTAATGGCAGCCGGCTGCGAAGCAGCAGCTACGTCTTTGGCGGAAATAACAGCTGTAAACTGTACGGCCATCAAGCCTGCCAAGACCATAGCCGTTAAGGTTTTCTTGCCTATCATGGGTACGTCACTCCTTTTATATACAATATATTATATGAACGTATCTATTACAGTATGAAGCGCTGCGCGCTGTTGTCAAGCACAACGCTTCATTACTGCAGAAAGACCATTAGAATTTCGTAACGAATTTGAGGTAGAAGGAATTCTTCGTAGCTTTTTTGAGCGCTTTGCCTTTGCTATCAACGTTTCTGTCATCCGGTGTTGTAGAACCCCAATACCGCAAGAGAGAAATCTTAGAATTATCACTGACAGCATAATCGGTTTCCCAGCCAAAGCCTTTGAAGCCCATTTCGTCAATGTAATCTTTGTAACCGCCGTATTTGTCGTTCATGAACAAGTTCTGATCGACATTAAAGTATTTAACAGCTGTTTCCCAAGTACCCTTCTTCTTGGCATGACCGTAGTGGAGACCTACCATGTAGCCGTCTGTCGAAGCGTTGGCACCACGGTATTTATAACCATAATTGATATTTTCATATGCTTGACCTGCTCCATTTACCCAGCTAGCTGATGGTTTATCGGTATTGCTATTATGGATATATTCGCCGCTGACCCAGAATTTGCCAACGAGCGGGGTCTTGCCATAAATACCGATGTATTCTTCCGGCTGCTGATGGGATACATACATACCGGCATAGGCATCTTTGGAGAAGTTATGGCGATAATCGGCAAACCATAAGACACGGGCTTTATCATGATATGTCTCTGCATCATCGCTATTAACGCTGCCATCACACAAATATTCCTGAGAATCGCGGCCGTAGAAGACTTTGGCATAGTCTTTATCGGTAAATTTATAGGACGTGCTAAAACCTTTGATGGAGCTCTTAGACAAGTAGAGACCTTCGCCAAGATTAGCACCTTGAATACCTGCTTCAATCAAGCCAGCATCTTTAGGACCAAATTTTTTCGTGATTTCTGCAAAAGTCAGTTGAATCTTATTTTTTTCATATGCTTCTTTATAGGATGCACTTGTTTTACCGTATTTCGTTACATCGTTCGGTTCATAGGACGTAGCTTTGTATTTGACGCCGACTTTTACGCCAAAGCCATCTTTCAGCTGTTTTGTCGCATTAATTTTTGCTTCGCCTTTTATTTTTTCAGTACCCGTGGAATCGCTCCAGTAACCGGTCTTGATAGATCCGCTCCATTTGAGCTGGTCTTTCGATGCTTTTTTAACTTTCTTAATATCTTTTGCTTGTTTGTCGCTTGTCTTCTGTAAGTAATGGAGTTCGCTTTCCATGGAGTTCAAGCGTTCTGTCAATTCGACGATTTCTGCTTCCAGAGCTTGTGTCCGTACTTCAGCAGACGTATCTGCGGCAAATGCTGTCGGTGCCATACCGGCGGTCATGCCAAAAGCCATGCCTGTTGCCAACATGCACGTCAGCATTGTTCTTTTACTTTGCTTCATAATAAAACCTCTCCCTTTTTATATAAATGATTACGCCTTAATCAGCATATCCTTGTTGTTCACACCACTGGCTGTATGTAATATCCAGGTTGGGGTGTGCTTTTGCATAGTCATAGAACCGTTTGGTAAATTCAGCACGTTTCGGATAGTTTGCTTTCTTGTACGGGTCTTTAGTCGTCTGTGCTGAGAAGCGAACGTCCTGGCCGCCGAGCAATACTTCACGAGTCATGATTTCGTCATAGCTGAGTTTCGTCGCATTGTGAATCATGTCAATCATCTGCAGGGTAATCGTCGTTCTGCCTACGCCAGCTTCGCAATGCGCATGAATCCAAGCATCTTTCGGCAGAGATTTGTAGAATTTGACAAACTGGTCAATGTTGGCACGCGTCGGAGCACTGTAATCCATAATGGGGATACGATAGTATTTGACACCCATGGATTCGACAAATTCACGTTCTGTCATAACAGAATCTACTTTGACTTCTGTCAAGGAAGCGATGGATTTATTTTTGGCCTGTGTTGCGATGTTAATCGTGCCAGCTGCTTTGGCATCTTTGAGCAATGCTTTTTCGCGTTTGTTTACCTGGCCGGCATTGAGGCCTTTGTTGTATGTTTTGTAGCGGCTGTACCAGCTGACACCATTGTCGTTGATATAGCCATGGGATTCGTTACGAAGGTCGAGAACGATAACGCGTTCTTTTGGAATCTTTTTCAGCATTTCTTTAAATTCGTTTTTAGAGAAATAGCTGCTGCCGGACATCTGCAGTTCATTGAGACCTTCACGGGTCGGATATACGCCCGTTTTAGACTGTTTGTACTGGCTCTGCGCCGTACGGAAATTGGCAGGCATAGTGGATACGTTGGCAGGACGGTCAAATTTGACGAACTGCACTCCTTCTGCCGGTTCTGCTGCAAATACAGCGCTGCAGCAGAGCATCAAGCCTACTACTAATGCGGATGTTTTTAATTTGTACTTCTTGTTTAACATACTTCTACATCTCCTTTTATATAAATTTTTAATACTAACCATGTTTTAATACTAACCGTGTATTACGTCTGTGTATTCCGGATATTCCCGCAATCTGTCTACAGGAGCAAAGTCGACGGCACCCGTAAAGGTACCTTTCTCCCAATCCTTGCGAGTGGACCAGAACATTTCCGTAAAATCTGTTTCATTGCATGCTGTAATCTGATATTCCTTAAGTTCCGGAATATACGTACCTTCGGCGTTGACTTCTGCCGCAAATTCAGTCACAATGCGGACATATTGTGCCGCAGCCAGCGGTGTCAGGTCGATATAGTTTGTCCCATCTTTCAGCACGACTTTTAGTGAATCTTTGACCGTTGCGCCATCATCGGATACTTCGACAGTCGCTTTCAAGCCTGCCTGCAGGGGCAATACGGTCTTAACTTTCATCTGTCTAAATTCCCAATATTTCTTTTCCGTCAAGAACTTCGGCGCGAAAATCGTCGGATGACGCCATTCCGTCGTATGCGTTCCTACAGTCAAAATATCGCGGAAATCATACCAAGCAGCCAACGCACTGCATTTCGGGCCTTTTTTATTGGGCTCTGCATATATCTGTGCGTTTTCTTTTTCCGTCAAGCCGGTTTTGTAAAAACGAACTTGGCTGACACTGCCGGGAAGATGCGTAAAATATTTAGGACGATCGATTTCCGGAATGATATGTCCAATATAGGAATATCCTACAAAAATCGGTTCACTGTCCCATTGGCGGAATGTACATTCCGGCGCAATGCCGGATACATGGGCAACATTTTTACTATCGCACCAGGAATCGCCGCCGCGATTTTTATCAAATGCCATACTGTAGTGCGTCCAGCTGCCAATATTGGCATGGCCGCCCTGCCAGGAATATTCGGTAATATCATGGCATGTCCCCCATTTGAGACCGCCTGCCCGTTCGATGACCATGCGCAGGAAATAGGTTGCGCCCCAGCCAACGGACTTACCGCGGACCATCAAGGGATTGTGTCCCATTTCGTTGGGTTTTGCCAGTCTGTCCACATTAGCCCAGACCATGGAGGTAAAGCCTTTATCGACGTTGAAATCCGTACTTGCCGGAATTTCAATGTAATCGCCGTAATGTTCAAAATGAACTTCAGCGCGTTCTTTATTCACAATAACTTTCGGCGTGCCTCTCAAGAGAGCATAGTGACCGTTTCCTGATTTGTCATGAATGCGGGGAACGATCCGAATACCGCCTTCAATCTGAATTTCTTTGGGAAGCTGGTCGGCAATACTGACTTGATAGCTGCCGCCTTGCTGGAATTTATATTGAAATTCGATAGATTTCTTTTCATGGCCCCGGAAAAAGAGATTTTTCGATTCGGCTACACGCTGGTCAATATACAACGGTACCGTTACAAATATTTCTTTATCGAGGTTATTCGTAGCCACAATGCTGGCAATCAAGCTGTCGGATGCATCACCTTTCCCCGGGAATATTTTCATATGGGAAAAGGTCAGTTGTTCCGGTTCAAATACAGTAATCTTCAGCATTTCACCGTGAACCGTAATTTCATGTTCGCCTTGGGAAGATGCTTTATAAAATGCTGTAACTTTAGCTTCTTCACCGGCTTCCAGCAATACGAGATGATTGTTTTCTTCTGTTCCAAACAAGCTGATTTCATGCATCGTCCGGTTATCTTTGAGCTGGATGACAGCCGTTGCCGGGCAGGTGCCGATATTCTTGACACGGCAGTTAATTTCGATATTGCCGTTGTTGTCCAAACGGCGAAGCAGTACTTCGTCTACGCTCAGCTTCGGTTCATCATGATTCATATGAATCGTATCAATGAGCTGATCTTCGCCATCTTCACTAAACCCATAGGTTTTGTATTCCAATACATCTTTCGTAACTTCTAAGATGCTGTAATTGCTGTGCCCAATGGCTGCTACTTCCGGAAAATCACTCAGCAACCGTTTATCTTCCTGAATTTTTTCTAAAGAAGCTTCCGGTTCCTGCGTACTGCCCTGGCAGACGCACATCATTTTGGCGCCTTTACGGCAATCAATGGAAGTGGCTTTGATATAGTAATGCAAGTGACCGCCAATCAACAAGTCTACACCGCAGCGTTCGGCAATCGGTACAAGGTATTTATTATTAAAGATATCAGTATACGGATGATGTACGACGACAATACGCCACGATGCTTGTTTAGCTGCTTCACTTTGCAAATCGTTTTCTATCCATTGCAGCGTTTGTTCAATCCGCTGCTTTGTTTCTTTATCTGCAGTCAATCCTGAATTGACTGCGTTCATTTCAAATAAGCCCCATGGGTTGCTATCTGCCATGACAATATACGCCTGACCATAGGCAAATGAAAAGGCTGCACCGTTTTCCATGCCATGAACAACCGCTGCCTGCGGCTTGGTAAAAAATGATTGGAAAAATGGGCCGTCATCATGATTGCCCGGTATATAATATACGCCGGTTTTTCTCAGCACATCAGGAATTTTCTGAAACCAGTTGGCTTCATACTGTTCACGCTGATACCCCGTTCCAAAGGAAATATCGCCGCCATGAAGAATCAATTCCGGCTTTACTCGCTCTACCATACGAGCAAATTGCATTTCCGTGTGAAACAGATGGGAGTCAGAAATGGTAACCATTTTGACTTTTTCCGGATTGTCCGGAAGTGTTTCGAATCTGTCGGAAATCAACAGATTCGATCCTTCACAAACAGCATATTCATAAACAGTGCCTGCATCCAAGGCCGGTAGGTCTGCCGTATACAAGCAGCAGCCGTTAGGATATTCCCGGCAAGGCAGTTCTCTCTGAAACGAGGGAACGATTTTTTCTTGTTTCGCTTGTCCCCTTCCATAAACAACTGAGAAAGAACCTTCTTCAGCTGCTTCCCAGGCAAGGGTAACATGTGAAGCTGTCAGGCCTAATAAATACGGGCCATTCAAAATTTGCTTCTTTGTGTTCATTTGTTTTCCTCCACACGCGAAGAGATGCAGCACACTGTCCTGATTCAGGCAGCGAATGATTTACGCTGCTTCTTCGTTTTCTTCTTTATGTTTCTTTGCCCACAATGTCGGAATAATCAAAGCTGTCATAATAGCAACCGAGCCAATCCAGAACATCATGATAGTTTCAAAATGATATACAGTGACACCGTTTGTTACAACTTTTGCAGAATCCATGAGGAAACCGTTTACGATATCCTGCAGGGCTGCACCGCCGTATGCGGTAAGACCAATAACACCCATTGCTGCGCCTGTTGCTTTTCTCGGGCAGAGGTCAACAGCCAAAAGACCGCCAACGAAGCAAAGAATAACGCCAAGGCCAAAACCGAAGATAGCTACGAAAGCTGCGGCAATGGTCGGTGCGCCAGCCGGTACGAAGCAAACACCAGCAATACCGACAAGCATAACAATACCAAATACAATCGTTGTAACAGAATGATGGGATTTGAAAATTTTATCAGAAATAAAACCGGATAAGAAAGAACCTACGCCGCCGAGAATCGGAGACAATGCCATAATACTACCAGCTGTTACGAGGTCAAGACCTTTCGCTTCCTGAAGGAAGATAACGCCCCAGCTGGAAATGGAGTAACGAGAAATACCTAAGCAGATAGCTGCCAAAGATAAGAGCCATACATACGGGTTTTTCAAAACGAGCATCTGTGCTTCTTTGGAAGATACTTTTTGTTCTTCTTTTTCCTGTACAGCTTCGCCTTCATATTCATTTGCAGAAGGAAGGCCATATGTTTCAGGACGGTCATGCATAAAACGATACATAATGAAAGCTAATACGATGCAGGCAACGCCTGGTACAAAGAATGCCGCATGCCATCCAAAGGCAACGATAATCATCGCCGTGCCTAAGTACGTAGCCCCTTCACCGACGTAATGGGCAATACTGAAGATGCCGTAGTACGTCGCAAGCTGACTCTTGGAGAACCACTGGGACAACGATACAATGCAGGGTGCAGACCCCATAGACTGGAAGCAGCCATTGACAAACCAAAGGACTAAGAATACCCAGTACTGGTCTGTAAAACCTAAAATCGTATTAACGATAGCTGCGCCCAACAATCCGAGCGGTACGATTTTTTTGATGTTACAGTAGTCGGCGATAAATCCGTTGGCACATTTACCGACAGCAATCGCAATCAGCATGGCTGCCCCGATAGCACCCAGCTGAGTCGGTGTAAAACCAGCTTCAATCATCGGCTTTTTAGCAACACCGAGAGTCATACGCATAACATAATACATACCATAGCCTAAAATCATGGCTGTAACAGATTGTAACCGCGCATTGTGATACATCTGATGGATCTTGCTTTGATCCTGGATACGGGGTTTATCCGCACCTGTCAAAAACCATTTCAACATAATCAATCGCTCCTTTTTGTGTATTGTAATAGTGTGGTAGATTGAAATTTATATATGATGAGAATATAATATGTATATTCTCACAATATCTTTTTGTAATATAAAATGGTTCCCCTATACCATTTAAGCATAAAGCTGGTTATGTTATGGAGTTTTTTCTCTTTATTTGCTAATATAGAAAGGTGTAATTCTGTTAATGAATTGAATTTTACCCCTATATGTGTGATATTTACGGTGAATGTTTTAAGACTTACTCAAAACTAACTCTTGATGTACTTATTGTAGTTGTTTTCCACGCATTTTGCCTTTGAAATATTGTTATACTTCTAGGGCTTTCTCTAAAATCTTGTTTTTTCGCATCACATATTTTTATTTTTACCTATTTTTTGGGGGTTTTATTCATGCCGCAATATTTATTTACCGATTCGACGTATACTATTTTTAAAGAAAATACGCTACCCCGCCTGGCATTAGTGAATATGTTCACAGAAAATAGTGCCCCTATTTTTCGCAGTCTGCACAGTCATGAAGATTGTGCCAGCATATTATTTGTATTAGAAGGTTCTTGTATATGTACCTTGGGACACGAAAAATACACCCTGCATGCCGGTGATATTGCCTGCATCAACGCAGGCACCCTGCACGGCACGGCGACAGCACAAAAAAATCAGTCTTATAAAATCATTGGACTGGATATTAAAAATCTTCATTTTAAGGGACTGGCTCCCCATCAGCTCATCGACAACGAAGCCTATCCTATCTTGCATACGAAAACGTATCAATCCATGATGACATCGTACGGCACAATTTTGCTGGAGCTGGCTCCCTTGTCTACATCACCGCATGAAGCACAAACAGCCAACCATCTGGTATGCAGCTTTTTATTTATGCTTCATAAGCTGATTCATGAATCCAAGGATTACGCAAAAGCAAAATCATATAATTTGGGATTACAAATAAAGGAATATATAGACGAGCACTATTTAGAAAATCTAAAATTACCGCAAATTGCCGAAGCGCTGCACATGAATACGTATTATTTATCACATACTTTTAAAAAGACCATCGGCTACTCGCCTATGCAATATGTTACCCACCGCCGTATTGGCGAAGCACAAAACATGCTGTTGTCTACGGATTTAACGGTTACGGAAATTGCCATGCGCTGCGGCTGGAACAACTCCAACTATTTCCAAAGCGTATTCAATAATATTGTCGGCATGCCGCCGGGAAAATATCGCAAAGCATGGAAAAGCAAATAATTATATACTTTGCTGAAAATCGCCGTAAATACCCCTGTTTTTTTCAAAAAAAACAGCAATATTTTTGATGTCATCATTTCCTCTTTGTGTTATAATATGTACAAAGATAACCAAGAAGTATTCAACTTATTATCTTAATTTTTACAAAAGCAACTAGTAAGACAGAAAGGTGGACATTAGACAATGATTAATGTTGGTATCATCGGTGCAGGCCGTATCGGTCGTGTACATGGCGAAAGTATTTCCAAATTTGTAAAAAACGCACAGGTAAAAGCAATTGCCGATCCGTTCCTCAATGACAATACAAAAGCTTGGGCTCAATCCATGGGCATTCAGGAAGCTTACACAGACTACAAAAAAATCTTGGAAGATCCGGCTATCGAAGCTGTTTTGATTTGCGCTTCTACTGACCAGCACTCCAAAATTTCTATCGAAGCTCTCCAGGCTGGCAAACACGTTTTCTGCGAAAAACCAATCGACCATGACGTAGAAAAAATCAAAGAAGTTCTCGCTGTTGTAGAACAGTCCGGCAAAAAATACCAGGTTGGTTTCAACCGCCGTTTCGACCACAACTTCAAAGCTATCCACGACGCAGTCGCAGCTGGCAAAGTTGGCAAACAGCAGATTATCAAAATCACATCTCGTGACCCAGAACCTCCTTCGATTGACTATGTAAAAGTATCCGGCGGTATTTTCCTCGATATGACAATCCATGATTTCGACATGGTTCGTTACCTCTCCGGCGCAGAAGTTGAAGAAGTATACGCTGAAGGTTCTGTAACCGTTGATCCGGAAATCGGCAAAGCTGGCGATATCGACACCGCTGTTATTACATTAAAACTCGACAACGGCGCAACTGCTGTTATCGACAACTGCCGTGCAGCTTGCTATGGCTATGACCAGAGAGCTGAAGTATTCGGTACAGAAGGCTGCATCGCTATCTCCAACGATTCCGATTCCAACGCTGTATTCAGCGGCAAAGACGGCGTCGTAGCTGAAAAACCGATGTTCTTCTTCCTCGAACGCTACATGGCTGCATATGCTTCTGAAATCGATTCCTTCGTAGAAGCTATCGTCAACGATACAGCTACACCGGTTAACGCTAACGACGGCTTAGCTCCTGTTCTTATCGGCTTAGCTGCTAAAAAATCTGTTGCAGAACATCGTCCGGTCAAAATCGACGAAATCCGCAAAGAATACAATCTCTAATTTCGTGTCATCTCTTTTTATAATACATACTCCTTTTCTTCTCCTTGCAGCTTTGGCTGCAAACAAAAAGAGCCGGTTTCTCTCTCCCGGCTCTTTTTTGTTATATTCTTCTGCATCACTTGATATATCTATTTATTTCATGTATGCTAATAGTAGTTCTCGGAAAGTACAAGGTGTATACCATGCTGCAATATTTCTTTAAAAATGAATACCACCCTATCTTCACCAAAGGATATGTACCCAAGCCAGAATATTTTTGTAATGTCGGCGCCGACAATTCTCATCTGCCGCGCACGATGCATGCCCATGAAAACCTGGTCGAAATTCTGCTGGTCTATGAAGGCGCAGGTATTTATATCATCAACCAAAAACACTATACAGCCAAAAAAGGCGATCTCATTCTCTATAACAGCAATGTCGTTCATGATGAATTTGGCGGCAGCGGCAACAATTTGTGTACGTACTGCCTAGCTGTCAGTAATGTCAAGCTACTTCATTTGGAAAAGAATACCATCATTGATGACAAATACAGTCCTGTTGTCAGCTGCAAAGAAGCCTTTGATGACGTGCTGCATCTCTTTCAGTTGATTGAATCCAATGGCAAGGACAACTATGCGACGGAAATTACCGTAGCCCTGACTACAGCCCTTATTGCCAAAATCAAGATGGTGATTGATGCCCATGCCGTATTGCATCAAAATACACATTCACCGCTGACGCAAAAAGTCATTCAATACATTGACCAGCATTATAAAGAATCTATCCGCCTGCATGACATTGCGGCGTATGCTGATGTCAATGCCTATTATTTGTCTCATTTTTTCAAAAATGATGTCGGCTTTTCTCCCATGCAGTATGTTATTTTGCGCCGCATCGGCGAAGCACAAAATCTGCTGATTAATACCAATATGAGCATTACCCGCATCGCCGTCAGCGTCGGCTACAATAACTCGAATTATTTTCAAAACGTATTCCGCAAGACTTTCGGCATGACGCCCGGCGAATACCGACAAAAATGGGTTACGCATTAGTTTGTAGTAGTTAGTGAATAGTGAAGAGTGTCATTTTTTTACTGCAAACTGCAAACTACAAAAAGGCTGCCGCATAAGCGACAGCCTTTTTGCTATACTCTATTCACGTTTATTCTTGATTTTGTCGTAAGTTGATATATTTGATAATCATATCGGCAGCTGTTTCCAAGGAAATCTTGCTGACATTAATCATCAAATCATAGTTACGCGGGTCTCCCCATTTTTGTCCTGTGTAATATTCGTAATAACGTTTCCGAATCTTATCGTCTGCTTCCATCTCTTTCAGCGATTGTTCCCCATAGTGCGTCTTCGCACGCTGTGCACGAAATTCATCGCTGGCATAAATAAAGAAGGAATAGACATGTGGCTGATCCCGTAAAATAAAATCTGCACAACGGCCTACAAACACAGCGCTTTCCCGTTCAGCAATTTTCAGCAGGATTTTAGCCTGTTCAATATACATGCGGTTGTGAGCCGGTACGCGTTCATACGCATAATCCCCTATATTTCCCAAACAATTTTCCGGACTATTATACGAACGATCTAGTAAATCATCAATATTAGCACATTCATGAATGTGCTCTGCCGCCATGGATACAATTTTCCGATCATAGCAGCGAATGCCTAATTTTTCCGTCAATATTCGGGATATTTCTTTGCCGCCGCTGCCATACTGCCGCGTAATGGTAATTAATGTTCTGTCCTTCATAGTAACACCTCCTGTCAAAATTGCGTCATTCTTACAGTTCTCCTTTAGCTTCGCGCTGTACCAAATCATTCATAATCGTCGGATACAGTTTATCCAGCTTGTAGAAATACAAGACACCAATCAAGACCACCCAAACAAAAATCGGTGCGTATTCGTACAACTGAATAATCATCTGAATGGCGCTGTCAGGCTGTACGGCATTGCCTGTTGTCGAAGATACATATCCAGCTAATGCCAACAGGCTGGTCAAAATCGCATTCGTAAGACCAGAACCAACTTTAGTGCCAACAGAACCGCCGGAGAAAATCAACCCTTCTTGACGCATGTGGAATTTCCACTGACCATATTCTACCACATCTCCGAGGAAACCGAAAATAACGGATTGAACCGGCGCAAAACCGATACCGCGAATGACACAGCTAAAGACTACCCAGTTGAAATCGAGAGGATTCAAAAGGAAAATCAAATGACCGACAAAGCAAAGCAGTACGCCAGCCAGTGACATGTTGCGCTTGCCGAAACGACGCAGCAGCATCGGGCTGAAAACGAGCATGACAGTAATATTAATTACGGTTTCTACTAAATACAAAATACTGTATACGGTATCATTGTTAAAAACATATTTGCAGTAATACGGAAGAACGGTCCCATTGACGCAGAAAATAACGTTCTGCATCATCCAAATCGTCATGGCTGCCCAGAAATATTTGTTTAAGGCAATGCATTTTAATGATTTGAGAATCGGAATTTTAGTTTCATTGTCTTTGCGCGCATCAATTACAACGGTTTCTTTACATTGGCTGAAGCATAACAAAAGCAGTGCCAAGGCTAAAACAGCCCAAATAGACATAACTTTGACCCATGCCATCTGCGTATCGCCAAAGAATTTTACGAGAGGCAGCGTAGCCGATACCGCCAAAATACGGCCAATCGGAGATAACGCCATACGGATAATGGAAAGCATATCCCGTTCTTTTGAAACACGCGTCATCATCGCGGATAAGCTGCCATACGGCAGGTTCAGCATGGTGTAGCAAACGGTCGTACATAAGTTATACGTAACAAAAATATAGGCAAACTGCAACGCCGACGTCGTCTGCGGTACCGTATAAATCAGGATAATAGATATAGCAAAAGGAAGACTTGTCCATAAAATCCACGGTCTGGATTTCCCCCATTTGGAATTCGTCTTTTCTACGACAAACCCCATAATAATATCAGAAAATCCATCAAAGCAACGAGAAATCAACATAACCAGCCCGACTACGGCTGCGTCAATACCGGCATAATCCGTGTAGAAAAATGTGAGGATGGCCATGCCGCCCCAAACTACGTTTTGTGCCGTATCCCCCAATGCATAGGATATACGGGTAAACCAAGATAATTGACCTTGATTCGGTGCTGTGCTGCTTACAGAACTGCTCATTGTATGTACCTCCATTTTTATAATTTGATATGATTTTGATACGTTTCCATGTATCTTTTACGTATATTATACTGTTAGATTTCTTGCTCATTCTATAAAAAATTGCTTTCTGCACAGATGAGCAATTTTTCTGTATATATCTGCAAAAGTGGCTTATATACTAGGAAATACTAAGTCATAGCTAAGCAATTTTTTATGCTTTTTGTGCAATGGCTATATTTTTTTGCTCTATTTATAAATTTTATCCAAAAAATTGCTTTTTTTACACGTAAAGAAAATATAAAAATATAGGTAATTATATATACAAAACAAAGCCAAAACATGATATAATAGCACAAAAATAATATAGTAATATACTCATTTAACAACTTGAGGAGGTTATTTCGCGTGAAAGTACATCCCTTGCCTTCCAACATGCCATCTACATCTCGTTGGAACCGTCTCAAAACAACACCCCGCATCCGGCGGCGCATCGCATCTAATATTATCGCCATCAATATCATGTGTTTTGCTACAGCCATGCTGCGGCTGAGCAATTTCGGCACCGATCCTTACTCCTGCATGAATTTGGGCCTCAGTTTAATCAGTACCTTGTCGTTTGGTACCTGTACATCCATTGTTTGTTTTCTCTTGTTTATTCCTGTCCTGCTCTTGGGCAGGAAATTTATCAAAGCCGGCACGATTATTTATCTAGTTTTACTCGGTCCCTTATGTGATGTATATAGTTTTATTTTATTTTCTTCTATCGGTCTTCCCGAAACGCTGGCTGTAACCAGTCGTATCTGTTTTCTAGTCGCTGGTATTCTCATCTCCTGTTTGGGCGTTTCCTTTTACCTTTGTTCTAATATAGGCCTGGGCCCATACGATGCCATTCCCTGGATTTTAGAACATCGCAGCAACGGCCATGTTACCTATAAATGGGGACGTATCCTCTGCGACTGTACCTGCATCATCATCGGCTTTTTCTGCGGCAGCATCATTGGTATCGGCACACTGGCCATGGCCTGCTGTACCGGCCCGATTGTTTCTTTTTTCAACCGCCACGCTGCAGTTCCCTTTATTTATGGCAAAGGTGCCGTCAATCCCCTGGAAAAACATCCATCCTAACACAAAACCATCCCGGAATACGCATGAAACTGCATATTCCGGGATGGTTTTATATAAAGGAGATACGAGTATGTAATAGAGATTATTTATAGAAATCCGGGCATTCTTTGAGCTGAATCGGTAAAATTTCTCCCGGTTTCTGCTGTGCTTTGACGCATACGTCTGCAGTAAGTGCTGCCGCATAGCCATCCCAAGATGTCGGGCCGTTGAGCGGTGTGCCATTGTTGATATTGTTAAGGAATGCCTGTAATTCTACATCATAAGCTTCGATAAAACGTTCTTTCCAATCCATGAGAATCGGCCGTTTGAGTGCTGCATCTTTACGAACCTGTACAGTTGCCGGTTCCGGCAAATAGGCAATGCCGTCTTCCCCAACAACTTCGCATTTGATATCGTAGCCGTATTTGCAGTTGACAAAAATTTCTACATCAATACGCACGCCTTTTTTGGTTTCTACCATAACAATCTGCGGGTCTGCCAAGTGGTCGGATGCGTATTTGGTTTTGCGCGGATATACAACCTGAGCCGATACGTATTCATCGTCGAGAAGCCAGTGCAATACATCAATTTCATGAATCATCGTATCGTTAATAGCCATATCTGTTGTATAGCGGTCATCAACAACAGGATTGCGATGTGCTGCGTGCAGCATAAGGGGGGCACCGATTTCTCCGGCATCAATAGCTTTTTTCAATGCAACATATCCGGCATCAAAGCGGCGCATAAAGCCAACTTGTACAAGATGTTTCCCCTGCTTCATTTCAGCTTCGACAATTTCCAAGCAGTCATCGGCTGTCGTTGCCAGCGGTTTTTCACAGAAGCAGTACTTGCCGGCATTCACAGCATCCAATACATATTCTTTATGTGCCGGGCCCCAGCATGTTACCAATACAGCATCTACGTCGTCTGCATGTACTAATTCATGACCATCCGCATAAAATTTAGCCTGAAGTCCCAAGTCTTTAATAACCTGTTCAGCATGTTCCTGATTAATATCATTGACCGCTACGACAACACCGCCGGACAATGTGTTTGTAATTCTTTTGATATGTTCTACACCAATACCACCGCAGCCAATTACACCAATTCGTACCATTTTACATTCCTCCTGTATTTAGAAAATATATTATATGTTAATTAATTATTGTACGATTACTTAAAAATTACGTTGAATGACAGCTTCTGCTTTTTCTTTGCCAATACGATATACATCGTCTGGATCCATCTTGTAATATTCAGGACGGAACAGCTCCAAGGATACGACATCTTCCTGCCAGCCAATCTGTTTCAAAGTCTGGAAAATGCCGTCTAAATCAATGCAGCCTGTTCCCGGCCATACGCGGTCTTCATCAAGCAATGAACCAATCGGAAAATCTTCCGTATCGTTGAGATGGACGATGAAAATCTTTTTGCCGTCTGCTTTCGCTAAATCTTCCAGTTTGGATCCCATACCATGGAAATGGAAGCAATCCAATGTAATACCAACATTATCCATGTCTACAGCCTGAATGACCTTCCAAGCTTCACCAAAGGTATTGATGGAAGCTGCCGGATGCCCAATAAATTCTACAGCAATGCGCATACCGTATGATGCCGCAATTTGCCCCATTTCTTTTAGGCAGGCAACAGCAGACTGATAAATTTCTTGACGAGTTACTTTTTTCAAATCAACAGTCGGTACCGTAATAATCGTCTTGCAGCCGATTTTTTGTCCCCATTCACACATCTGGCGCAGTTCGTTCAGTACCCCTTGATATTCTTCCGGTGTACGGTTATTGAAAAAGCACAGTGTATTAAATGCCAAGGGTTTAACATGATGCGTTTTAAAATAGTCTGCCAATTCATCAATGGTATGGTCCTTTAAATAGTTCGGAATGCCATCCATGGTACGCGGTTCAATCATATCGTACCCATATTTTTCGCATAATGCTAAATCTTTTTCCAAGCTGGATTTTTCCAAGCAAGTTGCCTGATTCATGCTTAATTTCATCTGTCTTATTCTCCTTTATGTTATATAAATTTTTATATCAAGTACCTAACTATACTTAAAACTCTCATTAGATAGCACGTACTTTAGCATATAAATTCACAATTTCCTTAGCCATCTCCCGCATGGCCATCGCCGTCATCACATAATCCTGCGCATGGGCAATAACGACAGTAACCGGTTCATTAAACTCGCCTTTCGCCTGACGTGTAATCAGTTCATCCGTTTGGATTTGATGCGCCCGCAGCAATAGTTTCTCAGCTTCTTTGAGCAAATCCTCGGCTTCACCAAAATTTCCTTTACGGGCTTGACGCAATGCCTCTGTGACTTTTGCCTTGCCGTCACCGGCCTGGGAAATAATTTCAAATGCAATTTCTTCAAGGTGTGTCATCGTTGTACCCCTCCTCGATTAGGAATTTTCTTTTATTTCGCACGGATTGACATTGGCATTTTTCCCATACCGGAAACGGTATTCAATGGCTTCCAAAGAATGTCCTTTGGTTTCCGGTACAAAATAGGCTGCCAACAGAACCGTTACTATATTAATTGCTGCAAATCCCCAAAAAGTATACGATAAGCCAACGTATTCCATGAAAATAGGGAATGTCAGACCAACACAGAAATTAGAAAGCCATAAGAAACATACGGCTATGCCCATTCCTATCCCGCGAAGACGGGTTGGGAAAATTTCGGAAAGCAATACCCAGGTAACCGGTGAAATAGCCGATTGCTGGCATGCTAAGAAGCAAACTGTCAACGCTAAGATTAAATAGGGCTGAATCGGTGAACCACTCAGGGTCAGCGAAACAATACCCATTAAAATCAACACGATAATAATACCAATCTGTCCGCCAATCAGCATATGCCGCCGTCCCACGCGCGCCAATAGCCAAAAGGCAAAGAATGTAGCCAATACGGAAATCAGTCCATTAGCGATATTACCAATTAATGCGGCTTCCGTACTAAATCCGGAACGCTGCAAAATCTGCGTGCCATAATACATAATCGAGTTGACACCGGTAAGCTGCTGAATGGCTGCCAAGAACATACCCAAGAAGACAATCTTGCGAATCCAGCCTTTACCCAAATCACGAATCGTCGCTTTTTTCTGCATGCTGTCTTTTTCCAAGCTGTCTTGAATTTCATTCAATTCGGCAATGGCCCGTTCAACAGTCCGCGCTTTTTTCAATACCTCTAAGGCATCGCTAATGCGGTTGTGTACAACCAACCAGCGCGGTGATTCCGGCATACGCTGCATACCGATGAATAAGAAGATCGCCGGCAGCATGGCAATACTTAACATATACCGCCAAACGTGTTCATTATCGCCCATGGAAATCCCCAATAAGGCATTAAAGGTAAATGCCAATAACTGCCCGGTAACAACCATTAATTCCCCTTGGTTAACCATACGGCCGCGATGTTCAGACGGTGAAATTTCAGCTAAGTATACCGGAACTGTCGCCGCTGCGCCGCCGACAGCCATGCCTAAAAGAAATCGGCAAAGAATCATAATCGAAGCTGTTGGCGATACAGTACATCCCAACGCACCAAAGAAGAAGAGAACGGCTAAGGTGCTTAACGTTTTCTTACGCCCGTAGGCATCGGAAAACCGTCCACCAAATACAGATCCAATCGCTGCACCCAGCAACAAGATACTGGCTACCAGCCCTTCCGTAACCGGCGTCAAATTCAATTGATCCGGCCGTGACATATAGGGCAGCGCCCCATTAATAACACCTGTATCATATCCAAACAATAGATTGCCGAAAGTCGAAACAATCATAACTTTGACTAGAAATTGATGCGGTGTCTGTGTTTTCTTACTCTCTATCTGCTCCATGGTAACAACTCCTTCCACATACACCTATCTCATTATTTACCTAATAATTCCCGTTCAATGCGTTCTCGTGCAGCCGGTGCCTGAACAGCCATTTTTTCGGGGAATCCGAAATACGATACGCAGGCAATCGTATCGCCGCCTACTTTCGGTGCATGATCTTTGAGCTGTTTCGTTGCAAAATTCGTTTCCCGCAACGTTTCAAAGATACCGTCAAAATCGACTTCGCCTTCGCCCATTGCCAAGTGCTGATGAATCGTCGCATCGGCACGGCCCCTTTGATTGAGGAACGGCGGATTGAGAATATAGCGGCAATCCAATGTCTGATTATATGTATCTGCAAACAACACATGGGTCAATTCATCGCCGGCATATTTCAACATCGACCGTACATCACCTTTGCCTTGATCATAGAAGAATCCGTGCGGGCTGGAATACACATAGCCCAAGTTTTTGCTGCGGAACGATTTGACCATATCGCAGGCTTCATTGTTCAGTTCGCAGAAATCATAAGGATGCGATTGGATTTCTACACGCAGTCCTTCTTTTTCAATAATCGGCAGTAGTTCTTCCATGGAGCGGAACCACATGCCGTTGCAGATTTCCTGTTGATTGGGATCACCGGAAAATTCTGTATTAATAACAGGTACATTCATGTTTACGGCGATTTCAATCATCTTTTTCCAGTTGGCTACGGCATGCTGACGTTGTTCTTCTGTCGGGCCGGACCAGCGATAGACACAAATGAATGAAGAAATTTCTACGCCCGTTTCTTTTAAGGCTTTACGGTATTCTGCTTCACATTCCTGAGAAAACAAGGGATGTTTATAAAACGGATTAATACGCGGATGGGGTGATTGTTCAATATATTTATATCCCCAATCGGCTACTTGGTGTACCATATCGTTGATGCTCATTTGTTTTGCTAATACGTCTACGTCAAATGCAATTTTCATGTGTATAACTTCCTTTCGTTTTATATATTGTGTAATGAGTACGTTCAATTTATGGTTTAATTATAGTTATATTTTGGATGAATTTCTTTCATATTACTGCTTAATTTAAGATAAAAAAAATAGTGCAAAACCAAAGTTTTGCACTATTCTGCAAATTCATCATACTGTATATGATAAATGCATATATTAGTAATTATATATTACATATCTTATCGAGTCGTTTAAACTGCTCCTTGCCTATTTTTAATTTACGATAGTTCTGTGGCGATAGACCTACAAATTTCTTAAACTGATTATTAAAATAACTGATGTTGTCAAAGCCTACGCGCAAACTGATTTCTGTAATGGATAAATCCGTCTGAATTAACAAATTTTGTGCCAAACCAATACGCCGACGAATAATATATTGTATTGGCGCAAAACCGGAACGTTTTTTGAATTGATGGGCAAAACTAGACACACTCATATTGGCTCTGGCACTAAGGTCTGCAATAGACAGTTCTTCCATAAAATGATGATCCATATAGTCTTTCACTTGACTTAATATCGCTTCTCGTTTTGTTTGTTTTGCTTTGGGCATATGAGGCACTTGATACAGTAAAATATACAAGAGCGCATACATCAAATGATAGCAAACCAAGTCAGCCTGCTGATTTTCCTGTTCCATCTGCCGGTATAAGCAAGAAAACAGCGGTTCTATCATCGCTGCCAGCGAACCTGTATGAATCTGCGGTGACCATTCGGGGAGCAGTAAATGGTCTGCTTCCAATCCAGGAAGAGCCAATCCCCGCAAGCCGCAATTATAAAACCAAAACCCTTGGTCCGGATCAGCACATTCGTCATGAACTACACCTTTATTGTAAATAACAAAATCTCCTGCTTGGACATGATATATACCGCCGTCAATACTGATATTGGCGGCTCCGCGAATAACATACTGCAGTTCCAGGTGGCGTTGATGTGCATGAAACGCCGACGGCAAACTGGTTTCTTCTTTATCTGCATATCCCACGTAGGACAAATGAATGCCGTCATTGAGCGAAAGCGGTTTTTCTGTTGTCTTTTTACGATAAATAAGCGCCATACCCTTCTTCCTTTCTTCCATCACTTTTCCTATACTTATTCTTTATATTATACTATATTTTACAAAATAAACCAACTTTGCTACTATATATACCCATTTTTACGTTAAAAAGTATACATATACCCCAAAAATAGTTTCTATACAAAAATCACATTATCCCCATACACGAATTCTATGCCGCTGTGTATTGACAACCCAACAACAACATGATATTTTTTGTATATTCCATGTCTATTTCTTTGCATCTATAGGAGGATTTTTCAATGACATCGTATGATGAATTGGCGTTTCAAATTATTAGTTTAGCCGGTGATGGTCGCGGTAAATTAACAGAAGCCATGAAACATGCCCGTAAAAATAATTTTGGTAAAGCAGCCGACTGTTTAAGAGATGCTGATAAGGCACTGTTAAAAGCCCATCAGCTCCAAACACAGGAATTATTAAAAAAATATGCCGATGGTACATTAACAGAACCATTAAACGTAGTGATTACACACGCTCAAGATTATGTCATGACGGCGTTGGCCATGCGCGATATGGTAGAAGAAATCATCAATTTATATGCAAAATTAAATAAATAGCGTATTTACACTAAAAAGCTGCAACACAATGGGATATTTCTCTCATTGTGTTGCAGCTTTTTTTACCAAGTCGCTGTTATTTACTATGTGTCGTCGCGTATACGCCAATAAAAATGCAGGCTGCACCGACGAGTTCTTGTATGCCAATGATTTCAGCAAACAGGAAATACCCGCCTATCATGCCAACGACAGGCGTGACGTTTTGAAAAATAGCTGTCAGGCTGGGGCCGGCATTTTTTACGCCAATATTCCAAAACAGCATGGCCATAATACCGCCAAAAATAACCGTATAGGCAAAAGACAGGGCCAGCGGCGTATCTAATGGTGCTGGATAAAAATCCTGCATCGCCATGCCATAAGCCAGTGTAATACAAGCGCCAAATAATCCGGCCCAGCCCGTTGTCAACACAGGCGGCATGTCTTTCATCACGCGCACGCCAAGTATCGAATACGTCGTCCAGGCAACTTGGGCAAGCAGGAAAAAAATATCGCCACGATTAAATGCAAAATGCGTAATCACATATAGCGAACCATGGCTGACTACGACAACAGCACCGATAAAAGACAAACCAATCCCCAGCCAAGCCCTTAGCGGCAGCCGTTCGCGAATCCAAAAAGAAGCAAAAAAAGCCGTAATCGCCGGTGACGCCGCCGCAATAAGCGTGCAGTTGGTGACAGTCGAAACCTGCAGACCTGTAAACTGCAGTACATTGTTGATGCCAATACCGGTTACACCCATCAGCACTAGAGGAAGAATGCATTTTTTCTTAGGAAGAATGCCTTCTCCCCGCATGAGAGAAAGCCCCAGCAAAAAAGCACCAATCAACACATAGCGCATCGTCGTAATCGTGACCGGCGACCAGGCTGCGACCAGCCATTTAATACACAACGGCTGAATGCCCCAAATAAAAGTTGTCGCAATTAAAATTGCATATGTTTTTTGTATCGTATTCATATATGTTTTTTTCACCGTTTGCACAGACTCATACTATATATACTAAAAACCGCTCTGTACAGAGCGGCTTTCAGCATATAAGAAGTATTTAAGAAAGTGGTATTAGATGTGTGCTTTTTAGGTATATATTTATATGTTCTTATTGGTTGTGTTTGTTGGTTGGAAGTTTTGTATTAAATATGAGCTTTTTCTTTAATGTATTTGCGAGCTTTGATAGCATATTCCAGCGGATTTGCTTTAGCCGGATCTTGTTCAGCTTCTACGATGAACCAGCCATCATAATCGCTGGCATTGATGATGTCGAAAATCGGTTCGAAATCAACATCGCCGTCGCCAGGAACGGTGAACATACCAGCGCGAACGCCGTCGAGGAAGCTCATGTCTTCCGCCTTAACTTTGTTGCGGATGTCCATGCGAACGTCTTTCAAATGGATGTGACGGATACGCGGCAAGTATTTTTTAAGAATTGCCAAGTAATCTTCGCCGGAGCATACGAGATGGCCCGTATCATAGAGAAGGAATACGAGGTTCGGGTCTGTCATTTCCATGAGGCGGTCGATTTCTTCGGTTGTCTGAACGCCTGTGCCCATATGATGATGGTACGTCATGGTAAGACCGATTTTTTTAGCTACAGCGCCAAGTTTATTGAGGCCTTCAGCAAGAACTTTCCACTGTTCTTCTGTGTTGGTCGGTTTGCCTGCAAATACAGGAACGTCCAATTTACCCTGTACGGAGTTGCCCTGTTCTGCAACGTTGCAGAATTTAGCACCCATAGCCTTCAAAAATTCGCAGTGAGCGATGAAGTCTTTTTCGACTTGTTCGTACGGCTGTGTTAAAAGGAAAGAGCTGAACCAAGCGCTGGCGATGGACATGCCGCGAAGATCCAATGCTTTTTTCAAAACAGCTGTATCTTTCGGGTATTTGCCGCCTACTTCACAGCCTGTGAAGCCAGCCAATGCCATTTCGCTGACACATTGTTCAAATGTATTTTCCTTGCCGAGATCGGGCATGTCGTCGTTTGTCCAAGCAATCGGAGCAATGCCTAATTTAATGTTTGCCATAATAAAATCCTCCTAAAAATTTATGCAAAAGGGGTCATTTCGTTAGGTAAGCCTGTACCTGATAAGGTATTCCCAGATAAGACGTCCCTAAAATTGTGTACAAAACGGAATCCCTTTACGCCCTAGTCTATCTATTAGTATTTTCTTGCTTTTTCGAAGTTCGGTACCATGAGATTCTGGTATACGTCTTGAATCTTTTGGCTCTTGGATACCTGTGCTACGCCTACGCGCCACCAGTCGCCATAACCGTGAACCATCGTCTTTGGCAGTACTTTGACATCAATCAATGTAGAAACAGTCTGTTTCTTAGCGTCTTCCAATGCTGCTTTCAATTCTTCAGCACTGTGAACCGTATAGGTCTTGCAGCCATAGGATGCGCCGTTCATTGCGAAGTCCATCGGTACGAAACCGCCGTCTAATTTACCTGTTTCAGGATTGCGGAAACGGAATTCTGTACCAAAGCTGCCCTGGCCGTGGCCGATTTCCAAGTTGTTGATGCAGCCGTTTGTCATGTTGTCGAATACGATAACGTTGATTTTCTTGTGTTCTGCAATAGACTGCGGCAATTCGGAATGAAGCATCATGTATGCACCGTCGCCGACGAGAGCATATACTTCTTTGTCCGGTTCAGCGTATTTTACGCCAAGTGCTGCATTGACTTCATAGCCCATGCAGGAGAAGCCATATTCTACATGATAGCCGCCTACGCAAGTCGGACGGAAAGCACGCTGCAAGTCACCAGGAAGAGAACCGGATGCGCCAACGATAACAGCATTGTCGCCAATCGTTTCGTTGACAACGCCGAGAGCGCGTGTCTGCGGTAAAGAAGAACCAGTCAATTTGATAAATTCTTCGCTGACTTTAGCAAAGTCCAAATCATCGTTGACTTCCGGAACAAAGTCTTTGCCCGTGTAGTCGAGATGATAAATGCGGTCGATTTCAGCATCATTTTTAGCTTTAGCTTCAGCAACTTCTGTGGTATAGCCAGCTTTCCAGCCAGTCTGTTCCAATGCAGCCTGCAAATCTTCGAGGCAAGCTTTTGCATCGCCTACGACCTGTACGCCGTCCATTTTGTATGCATGGAATTTGGAAATGTTGAGGTTGACATAATCAACATCCGGATTCTGGAACAACCATTTGGAAGATGTCGTGAAGTCGGTATACCGAGTACCTACACCGATAACGCAGTCTGCGTCTGCACCAATCGTGTTAGCACCTAAGCAGCCTGTTTCACCGATACCGCCGAGGTTGAGCGGATGTTTCCAGTCAATCGTGCCTTTGCCGGCCTGTGTTTCGCCGAAAGGAATACCGAATTTTTCAGCAAATGCTTTGAATTCTTCTTCCGCTTCAGAATATTTGACACCGCCGCCAAAAATAAGAATTGGTTTTTTCTTCGTTTTAATCAATTCCACAGCTTCTTGGATAGCACGTGCTGTTGGACGGGGACGATCAATGTGATGAACGCGTTTTTTGAAGAAGTATTCCGGATAATCGTATGCTTCGCCTTCTACGTCCTGCGGAAGTGCTAGGCAGACAGCGCCTGTTTCAGCAGGATCTGCCAATACGCGCATCGCATGGATAGCAGCCTGCATGAGAATTTCCGGACGAGTAATGCGGTCCCAGTATTTGCAGACAGCTTTGAATGCGTCGTTCGTCGTAATGCTCAAGTTGTTCGGCTGTTCCATCTGCTGGAGTACCGGGTCCGGCTGACGGTCGGAATAGGTATCGCCCGGTAAGAACAAGACAGGAATGCAGTTTGCTGTAGCCGTAGCTGCTGCTACAATCATATTGGCAGCGCCAGGGCCTACGGACGAGGTGCAGGCATACATCTGTTTGCGACGTTTCTGTTTAGCAAAACCCATAGCCGTATGTGCCATACCCTGTTCGTTACGACCCATATGGACGATGAGATGACCCGGATCTTCTTCCAAAGCCTGACCAATGCCTACGACATTGCCGTGACCAAAGATACCGAATACGCCTTCAAACATCGGTGTTTCTTTGCCGTCAAATTCAATATACTGGTTATTGAGAAACTTAACGAGAGCCTGTGCTACCGTCAGTCTAATTGTCTTTGCCATGTTAATCTCCTTTAAAACGTATTTCTTATTTATGAGGTTCCCAGATTTTAGCGTCTTTATCAAGCAGCCATACATGTTCCGGTACGTCCGTACGTGTCTTTTTCCAAGGATCGTTAGGAAGATGACGAATCATCCAGCTGTACCACATTGCATAGCCCGGAGCTGCGACCTGCGGATGCATATAGCCGCTGGAAAGTTCAGACCATGTGTTTTGTTTAATCATGAACACGTTGTCGCCGATGAAGCAAGCGCCAAAGCCCTGCGGTTTGTCAAATTTATAGGTATATACTTCCGGCTGCGGATGTGTATGAGGAATGTATCCGGACCAACGGCCTGGGCTGGTAATAACTTCGCCGTTGACCATGTTGGAATACGGTGCATTGTCATAGTCAAAAATCGTGCGGACAGTACGTTCTGCCGTAGAATTCCAAACACCTTGGCCAAAAATGTCGCACTGTACGTCTTCCGGACGGTAAAATACCGGTTCAAAGTCTTTTTCGTTAACTGTTTTCTGAACCAATACTTCAGATGCAGTCAACGCTTTGATAACGACTTTTTTGCCGTGCGGTACATGGAGACAGAACGGGTTTTCGTCAAAAATGGAATCGCGGTGCATAACTTCCGTTTTGCCGTCCCACGTAATTTCTACTTTGCCGGTAACAATGACAAACGCTGTTTCCTGCAGAGCATCTTCAAATTCAACAACTTCATTGACATCCATTTCCTGGTAGCCAATGTCCATGAGCATATCGCTGTGACGAGTCGTCATTTCGTTATAGCCGTGTTTTAATTCGCCTAATTCACCGAGTCTCATATTCTGTCTCTCCAATCCAATTCTGTAATAACTTTTTCGTCTTTATGTTCTTCCATGAATGCGTCAATCTGTGCAACAGTCTGCATTGCGTTAGAGCAGCTGTGGCTAGCTACGACCATGGCAGCATGAGCCGTGCCGTACTGTAATGCTTTGGGAACTTCCCAGCCATGGAGAAGGCCATGAATAAAAGCACTGCCGTATGCATCGCCGCCGCCGAAGGATTTCAGCAGTTTGATATGGTACGATTCTACTTTGTATGCGTGCTGATCTGCTGTATAGCCGATAGAACCTTTTTTGCCGTGTTTGATGATGACAATTTTGCTGCCGGAAGCAATGTATTTTTCAGCCAATTCATGGTCTGCAATACCGCTGTCTTCAGGAAGACCTTCTGTCAAATCGATTTCTTCACGGGAACCGATGACAATATCACTCTGGCTAGCTACGATAGAATAGTAAATGGAAATATCTTCTTTGGATTTCCAGGTATATTCGCGATAGTCAACGTCGAAAATAACTTTGACACCGTGTTTTTTAGCATAGCGAAGGGCGAGCAGGCAGGCTTCGCGGGACGGGCTGGCAGCCAGTGCCGTACCGGAAATTAACAAGATTTTGCTGTCTGCAATATATTCTTCCGATACATCCTGCGGCGTAATCATGAGGTCAGCAGCCTGATTGCGGTACATGAGAATCTGGCTGTCTGTCGGGCTGGAAATTTCCGTAAAGGTCAAACCCAATTTTTCGCCATTTTTCGCACGGGTCATCTGGGTCGTATCAATGCCGCGTTCGTTGAAGTAGTTGATAATGAAATCACCAAACTGGTCATCGGATACGCAGCCGATAAAGCCAACATTGTTACCCAATTTATTGATGCCTACGGCAAGGTTTGCAGGGGAACCGCCAAGATACATCGAAAATGTTTCTACTTTATCAAGGGTACGGTTTAATTCGTTCGGATTGAAGTCGATAGTTGCGCGGCCAATAAGAACGATATCTCTTTTTTTAGATTGATCAAATTCAATAAGTGCCATGGTCTGTCTCCTTATACTCTGTTTTTCT
>JBNMKW010000004.1:0-67738 GCA_050874545.1 Megasphaera sp.
GAATCATTGGCATCATCTGTTTCACCTCCCTGCCCAGGTACGATGGCATTATAGCAAATCCCCGCTCATTTAGTCAACCATTTATTAGCTGCTTGCAAGGTTAACATTTGTATTGTAATCCCTATCGTGATGCTTTTCACATATATAGTTAATATTTTATTTGAAAATGTTCCTATGCAGAAAGGTTTGATTACAAAATATTAATGAATGAGTACGTTTTATTGACTTGTATGCCTTTTTTATCTCAACAGCCCCTTAATATGAATATTTAGCATGAGAAATATTCTTTTTCCCCTTGCATTTCTTTGTGAAAAAATGTACTATATAGACATCGAGATTGTGAAATTTAGAACGCTCGACAATAAAGCATATTTTAATGGACCAATGCTTTTATTTAGTTGTTGATTCAGCATACCGGCAGTGATTTCAAATGCCAAATTTGAATGTATATTTCTTGTAATATCGCTTCATTGTCCTTGCAATTTGCAAAAAAAGTTTGTACCATTATACGTAAAGATATAGCGTTATTATTTTCTTTACGCATACTGTACATGACAATGACGCGTGTATCTTCCAGGCATTGAATGGGTATGTCTGCATCTTCGTGAATGATATTACATTCACATCTATGCGTATTTTAAATTTTTTGAAGGAGTGATTTCCGTGAAAGAAGTTGTTATCGTAAGTGCATGCCGTACGGCTATTGGTAAATTCGGCGGTGGTTTGAAAGACGTTCCGGCTACAGAATTAGGTGCTGTTGTTATTAAAGAAGCTATCAAACGTGCTGGTATTGATGCTAACATTGTTGATGAAGTTGTTATGGGCAACGTTTTACAGGCATCCTTAGGTCAGAACCCTGCTCGTCAAGCTATGATTAAAGCTGGTATGCCTATCGAAACACCAGCTATGACGATTAATAAAGTTTGCGGTTCCGGTCTTCGCTGCGTATCCTTGGCAGCACAGCTCATTAAAGCTGGCGACGCAGATGTTATTGTTGCAGGCGGTATGGAAAATATGTCTGCTGCTCCGTATGCTATTCCTAAAGCTCGTTATGGCTACCGCATGGGCGACGGCAAATTAATCGACTGCATGATTAAAGATGGCCTTTGGGATGCATTCAACGACTATCATATGGGCATCACAGCTGAAAACGTTGCTGAAAAATTCGGCGTAACTCGTGAAGACCAGGATAAACTCGGCGTTCGTTCTCAGGTTAGAGCTTGTGAAGCTATTAAGAGCGGTGCTTTCAAATCTCAGATCGTTCCTGTAACAGTTCATGGCCGCAAAGGCGATACGATTTTTGATACAGATGAATTCCCGCGTGAAGGTTCCACATTGGAAGGCCTCGCTAAATTGAAACCTGCCTTCAAAAAAGGCGGTACTGTAACAGCCGGCAACGCTTCCGGTATCAACGACGGCGCTGCTGCATTCGTAGTAATGTCTGCTGATAAAGCAAAAGAACTCGGTCTCAAACCGATGGCTAAAATCGTAAGCTATGCATCTGCTGGCGTAGATCCTTCCATCATGGGTACTGGCCCTGTTCCTTCTTCCCGTAAAGCATTGGCTAAAGCAAACCTCGAAGTCAAAGACCTCGACCTCGTTGAAGCTAACGAAGCTTTCGCAGCTCAGGCTGTATACTGCTGCCGTGAACTCGGTTTCGACATGGACAAAGTCAATATCCACGGCGGTGCTATTGCCCTCGGTCATCCGATCGGAGCTTCCGGTGCCCGTATCCTCGTTACACTTCTCTATGGCTTGAAAGAAGTTGGCGGTAAATACGGTTTGGCTACACTCTGCATCGGCGGCGGCCAAGGCACAGCTTGCATCGTAGAAAACATCGACTAATTCTAACAGTCTGATATATAAAAGAAACTGTCACCTGCGCGTGGCAGTTTCTTTTATTATGCCCGCTTTTAGGCCTTTGCTTATTTTTACAAAAGAGAACGCGATGCTGTTTTTCCAGGTATTGCCCACACATTATGAAAACTGTTTTTTAGTATTTCTAATTAGAATAGATTTCTTCGTTTTAGTTCTATTTTTATATAAAAAAATAAAGCAAAAGTATTTAATTTTTCTTGCAAAAATGATAGAATTAACTAGCAAAAAATATAAGCACTAACATTAAAAAAAACATGATATGAAAGAAGGACTGATAATGAAAACTACCCGTCGTAAAATGTCTTTAGTGCAGCTCACGTTTGTTACTGCTGCCAATATGTTAGGTGCCGGCATTATCATGCTGCCCACCAAACTTGCCGAAGTCGGTACTATCTCCATTATTTCTTGGATTATTACATCCTTTGGCTCTCTAGCCCTGGCCATGACGTTTGCCCGATGTGGCATGTTTACAACGAAACCTGGCGGAATGGGCGGTTATTCCGAATACGCTTTCGGGCGAATAGGACATTTTATGGCAAATTATGCCTATGCTGTTTCCATCGTTATTGCAAATGTGGCGATTGCTATTTCGGCAGTTGGATACGGTGCCGGTTTTCTTGGCACTTCCTTTTCGCCGCTGCAAACATGTTTATATACAATCGCTTTGCTATGGATTGCTGCCGCTTTAAATTTCAGCGGCTCACGATATTCCGGCAAGCTCAGTGCATTCACTATCTGGGGTGCCATTATTCCTGTGTTAGGTATCTCTCTCATCGGCTGGTATTGGTTTGACACCTCCGTTTGGACATCCTCATGGAACCCCGGCAATGTCGGTTTTTCCGATGCCGTTGGTAATTCGATTGCCTTGACGCTTTGGTCTTTCTTGGGACTGGAATCTGCTGCCGTTAATATGGATGCTGTAGAAAACCCGCGCCGCTCGGTTCCTATTGCAACTTTTGTCAGTACGCTTGGCGTAGCCGTCATCTATGTCGCTTCTACCAATGTGATTGCCGGCATCGTACCAAATGCAGAAATCCTCAGTTCCAGCGCACCTTTTGGCTTAGCATTTTCGTACATGTTAGGTTCTACAGCAGGAAAAATCGTCATGGGACTGATGGTATTTTCCTGTGCAGGCTCACTGCTTTCCTGGCAGTTTACCTTGGCTCGTGTGTTCAAAACCAGCGCCCAGCGCGGCTTATTTCCTAAAGTATTTGCCAAAGTAACTGATGCCGATGTACCGGTAAAAGGCATGATTGTAATCCTCATCATGCAAAGCCTTTTGGCCCTGATGACGATCAGCCCCACGTTGTCAGCTCAATTTGAGCTGTTGGCTAACCTGGCTGTCGTAACGAACGTCATCCCGTATATCCTTTGCGCTGCGGCATTGAAATCTATTTTGACTAAAGAACATATTCCCAATGAAGTCTGTAACCGTAATTCGTCTATTTTCTTAGCCGGCGTATCTATTATTTATTGTATTTACGCCTTGACGACAACAGACGGTATTACCTTCTTCAGCGGCTGTCTGGCAGCTTTTGCCGGCTGGCTTATCTATATGGTTCGTTTCAATATTATGAAGCAGCCCATACTGCAGGAACAATCTAAATAAGTACATCAAAAAGAGGCTTGTCTTAAACGACAAGCCTCTTACTTTTTAGTTATAGAAACGTTACCAAGCAGCCGGCAGCATACCGAAAATACTTAGCACGGCATAGACACCAGCACTCAGAAATACAGCAACTACCAATCCTTGCATTATAGGATGCGCTGTCCAGCCGCATTTCCATAGGGGATGTTGGTCTCCATGCTTGCGAGCGCTGCGCAGCATGACAACAGGCAGTATCGACATGATAATGCCGCCAAAGGTTCCCGCGCAAAAAATAGCATTCACAAAGCTGACCAACCCGCTGTATGCCAATATAAACGGCGGCACAGCTATAACAAGTAAGCAGCACGCACGGGTTTTTATATCCGTTTCAGACTTAAATCCCAACTGATCTACCATATTGGTCAAAAAACTTTCTGCAATAGCCCAGTAGGACGTCAACATCGCACAAAAAGCGAATAAATTGACGACGATAAAGAATATCTGATGTCCTAAAGCCTTGCCCCAAGCCAGAGAAGCAACTTCTGTAACGTCTTCTACTGGCAGCATCAAAAAAACGGCAAACGGTACAATAGCCAACATAACCAACGAAATCAAGAAGGCTACGGCAATAGACGGCACGATTTGCTGCGGTCGATGGGACAGCCCTCGTGATAATTCTGGTACGATATACTGCACGGCATAGCAGAAAACCGTAATGTTAAATACGGGAACCGCATATTTCCAGTTGGCATAGAGAATATCGGATACAGGGACATTTGCTGACAAAAAAGAGCCCCCTACCAATAAGACTAACAAAACAACCATGCCGCTGCTCAGAAATTTTTCTGCTACTCCTGTCGCTTTCAGCCCCAGCCAGACAATGACTGTCGCCGGAACAGCAAACAGCAGGCTTCCCATTTGAACAGAAATTCCAAATAACTCACTCAAAATTTTGCCGCAGCCGCTCGTATATGCAATTAAACTGCAAAACGATGTCGCTCCAACAGAAAAAAATATGACCCATGAACCTGCCTTTCCTACATACCGCTGTGCCAGCCCCGAAAGCTGCATCGGCTGTTTCGTACGCATTGTCGTTTCTACGACATACAACATAGAAACGAAAGAAAAGACGCCGGCTATCACAAGCCATGTCAATAATACAGGCCATCCGGCACTGCGGGACGCATAAGCCAACCCTAATACACCGGAGCCGATGGTAGACCCGACAACAAGCATCGTAGCCTCCCAAAACGTAAGACGATGAATTTTAAGTGCTGCTTCCTTTTTCGCAGCACCTACTGTGACTTTGTCCAACTCGTTCACATATTCCATGATAAGAAAACACCCTTTCTGTGTAATATGTTACATGATGTCAGCATCGTCTTATTATATACTAGTTGCCTTAAATGTGCAATAAAGGCATTCTTTCCATTTCTGTCTACGGCTATATACACGTAAAAAAATGAATGGCCCAGCATACTGCATATATGCTGAGCCATTCATTTTTATATAGATAATATTACTGTTACACGTGTTCCAAGGCTTGAGCCAAATCGGCAATAATGTCTTCTGCATCTTCCAAGCCCACAGACATTCGTATCATACCGTCTGTGATACCAGCGGCTTCCCGCACTTCTTTCGGTATCATGGTATGTGTCATGGCAGCTGCCTGTTCTACCAATGTTTCTGTATCCCCTAAGCTGACAGCCAAGGTACAAAGTTTTAAGCTGTTGATAAACCGTTTGCCGGCTTCTAAACCGCCTTTGACATCAAAGGTCATCATACCGCCGCCGCCGCGCATTTGTCTCTTTGCCAATTCATACTGCGGGTTGGACGGTAAAAAAGGATAACGGACAATATCAATCTTAGGATGCTGTTCCAAATACTGCGCTACTTTTAACGCATTTTCATTATATTGCTTCATGCGTACAGACAACGTCTTCAATCCCCGCGTTGCCAAAAATGCAACAAACGGCGACATAACAGCGCCAAAATGCATCAATGTACCCAAGCGGCACTGCCGTAAAAATTCTTCGTCATTGGAAATAACAGCACCACCAAGCAAATCACCATGACCGCCGATATACTTCGTCACACTCTGTACGACCCAATCTGCACCCAAATCCAGCGGTGTCGTATTATACGGCGTAGCAAAGGTATTATCAATGCCTACTTTTACGCCGTGAGCATGCGCGATAGCTACTACTTTTTCAATATCTACCATAACCATCGTCGGATTAGCTGGCGATTCGATATAAATTAATTTAGTATTGGGTTTAATTTTTTCTTCTAATTCTTCCAAATGCAGCGGATCGAACGTATCTACTTCTACGCCAAAACGCGGCAGAAAATCGCTGTTTACGTCTTCGGTGCCAGAATATTTAGCCTTACAGAAAATCGCATGGTCACCAGCACTGACACTCATAAAAATCGCACCGGATACAGCCCCCATGCCAGACGCATACGACACGGCCCCTACCCCATGTTCTGCTTCTGCCAGCTTCTTTTCAAAATAATCATTGCTGGGATTCGTAATCCGGCTATATGCAAAACTAGCTGCATAATCATCACAAGCCCGGACAGCATCATCCGTAGAATCAAAATAAAACGTAGATGTTTGGTAAATCGGCGGAATCAGTGAACCATACATATCCCGCGGTTCACCGCCATGGACATTCACCGTTGCCGGCCCATACTGACTCCGATCAAAATCCGGATGCCTCATTTTGCTTAAACTCATCATGCACTCCCCCCTATTGTACATAGAACATAGTTCTAGAGCATCGCTCTAATTATGAATAAAATAATACGCTTTTCTTCCCAATATGTCAATAGAAAAAAAGCGTTGTTTATATTTTTTAGGTTGTTGTTATAAAGGTGTGCAGCAGTCGCGGCATATATTTTTGGCACAAATACACATGTTCATGTCTTGCTTTGGTTTGAGACCATTCATAAATAAGCATTCGTACCATCATAAATAAATAATCAGCCGTATCTTCAGCGGAAATAGAAACATCAAACGTTCCTTTCTGCTGTGCTTTTTCAATAAAGAGCAGCAGATTTTTATAAAAGGGAACGCCCATCCATGTATGTTCTGTCTCATAAATATATTCAAAGGTACCATAGACATGATAGGAAAATACTTCACCGGCATGTGCCCATATATCGCCATATGTATCTAAATATTGAAATATATAGGGATATGGATTTTTTACTTTTTCTTCCAAATTCTCTACGATATCCGGCTGTGCCGTTTTGGCAATACGCACACATATAGCCAGCAGCAATGCTTCTTTATTTTTAAAATGATAGTATAGTGACCCCATGGGCAGCTTTGCTTCTTCGCTAATGTCGCGCATAGATGTCATATCATATCCCTTTTCAGCAAATAATCGCTGTGCCGCTTTCATGATACGCTCTTTGTTTATTTCTGTTTGTTCACAGCGTCTTTTTATCTCTTTTTCCATCATGCAACCTCCCAAAGGGTATCTGCAGCATCTTTTTAAATGATTTTTCGTATGACCATGACAAGTATATTGCTGACAGCGATAGCCGCAACGAGCAGCACACTCACTGTCACAAAGGGCGTAATAAATACAAGTATATTATTTTGTGAAATAGGCATGCATCGGAAAATGACCGTACTAAATACGTGCATATTACTGTTAAAAAGCATATATAAACTTCCCAGCCAAACGACAGCCATACCGACAATGCGAACGAGCTGAATCCCCCGTTCTTTCATCGGCAGTGTTTTAGCCGGAAAGAAATAAAACGCTATCACAGCTAACACAATGACCCCCATCGCCATAAACCCGAATCCAATAATGCCCAGCATGCCAATGACCAAACTCTGCGTAACATTGCCGGCTACGCTCGGAAATAAAAACATGCCCATCAAGGCGCACGGCAACGGAAAACTATATAATACAGGGTCTAAAAATTCAGAATACCAGCAGCTTCGCGTATGTGCCTGCCAATACGCCGTTGCCCAGGAAGCCAACGCCTGCAGCAGGATGGTACCTGCCATCCAGCAAGTAAAGACTGTCACCCGCATCGCGTACTGCTGCCAAAACGGGTAGGACATCAATCCGTTTAAAATACCTATGGCTGCCAGCAAAACCACCAGACTGCCATAAAGAATGGAGCCGACAGGCGCATATACAGACTTATCATAACGTTTCATCTGCCGCAGCCGCATTGTCACAGGCATGCTCAACGATAAGACCAAAAATACAAGCAGCGACAACGGCGCAAAAAAACTTCGGTCTGAAGCAAATGCGCCAAAGGGAATGGGCAGTATCCAAATAGCCAGCTGTAATACAGCCCGTATATTAGGTTTTATACGCTGTATCATCGTCTACCTTCTTTCTACGTGCCGCAGTCCCAAGCAGGATACGCCGTATGCCAACAACATAATTACACAAACTTTGATATACATGCCAACGATAAAGAGAATGTCACGGCCAATGGTCGGCCATTCCCAGAATGACGAGTTTTTCCATATATCCCCCATAAACGCGCTAAACACGGCAAAAGCAACCGAAACAACAATCCACATAATGACAAAGGCTGTCCGGCTAATAGGTCGCTGCCGCGCGCCAAATGCTGCTTCTTTACAGCCCAAATACGCCCAAGGAATACATAAGGACAACACAGCATAGCTCACCAAGGCCACAACGGCACTGGAACCGTTATGTATCGTATACGCACCAATGGGAATCGGGATAATAAAGAAACACATGCGCACGCATTGGCGCAAAATATCGCAACATCCACTCATGAAGCTACCTCCAAACTCGTTAGATACTCTTATTCTAATAGATAAAGTATATCATAGTTTTTCATCCATGGATAGGAGAATACCGCATGATGTCTATTGCGAAAAGCACAGGTCTTGTGTACAATATTTATAGATAATCATTAGCATTGTACAGAAAGGTATACACATTATGGCAAAAAATTTTCAATCACTCGGCATTTCTCCGCAAATTACAGACATGCTGTATAAACAAGGCATTCATGAACCGACTGCCGTTCAGTCACAGGCAATTCCGGCACTATTCAAAGGCCGCGATATCCTGGCACAGGCACAAACCGGCACAGGCAAAACGTATGCCTTCCTCTTACCATCCCTGCAGCAAATCAAGACTGACGTTCATATGGAACAAGTATTAATTGTCGCACCTACACGGGAACTAGCAAAACAAATCGCTGACGTAGCCGGCACATTGGCTCCTGCCCTGCAGGTCGATGTACTAAGCCTGATTGGCGGTAAAACTATTGAAAACCAACTGCAAAAACTGCAGCGCCATCCGCAGGTCATTATCGGTACGCCGGGCCGTCTTCTCGACCACTGCCGCCGCAATTCGTTGGATCTGCGCGGTGTCAAACGCGTCATCGTCGATGAGGCAGACCAAATGCTGCAGGCCGGTTTTCTAGAAGATGTCGATACATTAATCGGCATGACGCCGAAACGCCGTCAAATCCTCTTTTTCTCTGCAACCGTACCGGACAAAATCAAAGGATTAGCTAAAAAACACATGCAAAATCCGTTGGTTTTACATATTTTAGAAGGTAACACGATTGCGCTGGAACAAATTGAACAGCGCATTTATATGATACGTGAAGAACAAAAATTTCCCAAACTCTGCCAAATGCTCCGCGATATGAATCCGTATTTGGCCATTGTCTTCTGCAACACCAAAGAACGCACTTCCCAGCTGGCAGGCAAATTGATTGCCGAAGGCTTTAACATCGGCGAACTGCATGGAGATATGTCCCAAGGACGCCGCACGCAGGTTCTCCGCGATTTTACCAAGGCCAAAACACAAATTCTGGTCGCAACGGATATTGCAGCCCGCGGCATTGATATTGAAGGGATTACCCATGTCTTCAACTACGACGTACCTCATGACGTAGATTATTACATTCATCGCATCGGCCGTACAGGCCGTGCCGGTCATGAAGGTCTCTCCATTATGTTTGCCACTTCAGCCGATGAAAACTGGGTGCGCCGCATCGAACATAATATCCAAGCTACCATCACCAAGTATACGGCAAATGGCCAAGTAAAAGTGAAAGCCACTGCAAAGCCGCCCAAGAAAAAGAAAAAATTTAAGGATAAACTCCCTGCCAGTACGTATCAGGCAACTAAAAGCAAACGTCATAAAACACGGCATAAAGGTGGAGATAATCGCCGCCGCCGTTAATTCCGACAGGAGGGATTCTCTATGAAGAAACAAGCTGTACTTCTCTTTGCCGTACTCACGATGCTTGTAAGTGCCGGCTGTACGCCGACGCCCACTACACAGCCCAAAGAACCGCCGGCTTCGCAGCAACAACCGTCATCGGCAGAACAAACCCAACGCAATGCACAAAAACAGCAGCATGTCGGTGCCGTCGTTTCGTTAGGCGATACGATGACAGACTGGGAACAGGCATTAGGACATCCATTTTCTCAAGGAGATTCCTTAAAAGTATATAAAAACGGAACGTATCAAGTTGTCTTTGAAAATCATAAAGCCGTAACGATTACGTTTATAAACAAAAACGGCAAAAACACGATACCGAATGACTTGCTTCCAAAAGATGGAAAAAAGCAGTCCTCATCTGCCAAAGATATCCGCGGTATGACGATGACCGTAGAAAAATGGCACAGTAATGCGTTAGCTGCTGCTATTCCGCAAACAAAGGGAATGTATACCATCATGAAACATAAAAAGGGAGATACGTACGACAATATCGTTGTCGATTGTTCACCTAATTTGAAAAAGTAATAGGACAAAAACTGGGTCTGTCACTTCGAAGTAAAAACGCTTCGTGTGACAGACCCTTTTTTATAAGACCGCCTGTAATAATTCTTGTGTATACATGCTCTTCGGATGGCGCAATACATCTTCAGTCTTGCCCTCTTCCACAATGTTGCCTTCATGCATAATCAAAAGACGCTGGCAAAATTGTTGTGCCAATGCTATATTGTGGCAAATGAAAAGACACGCCATGCCCTGACTGGCATTAAACCGTTGTAAAAGAGATACAATCCGCTGCTGCGTAATGGTATCCAGTGCACTAGTTACTTCATCACAAATCAAAAGAGCCGGCGATACCATCAATGCCCGAGCTATCGCGGCCCGCTGGCACTGGCCGCCGCTGACTTCATGCGGATATTTCTGCAGGATGTCAGCGTCCAAGCCGCATTGCTGTATCATCTGCTGTACACGTTGTTCCCGTGCCGCTTTTTTGATTTCTTGATTTCTCAGACTTTCAGCAATACTGTATCCCAAGGTATGACGCGGGTCAAATGACTCCCGCGGTGCTTGAAATACCATCTGTATCTGCTGATAAACCGACTGCAGTGCTTTTCCCTTCAGACACGTAATATTGTGATGCTGTACATACAGCTCCCCTTCTGTCACATCTGTAAGACGGACTATGGCGTGCGCTAATGTACTTTTCCCAGCACCGGACCGGCCAACAACGCCTACGATTTCTCCTGGATACACACAACAAGTTACATCATTCAATATATGTTTGGGCCTATGATTCCCCTGTACTATAGTCTTAGTAATATGACGCAATTCGATAAGTGGCTGCATATACTATTTCCTCCATGTTGGCATGGCTTGAATCAACGCTTTTGTATCGTCTTGACGCGGCTCTTCCAGTATCTGCCGTACCGTCCCTTGTTCTACACACTGTCCCTGATGCAGTACAAGCACGGTATCGGCCGCTTTGCGTATGACAACCATATCATGCGTAACTAATACAACTGCCGTACCGTTTTCCTGCTGCAAAGAACGCAGCGTCTGCAATACCTCTTGCTGCGCGCAAACATCCAAAGCGCTGGTCGGTTCATCAGCCAGCAATACCTTCGGCTGCAGGAGCATTGCCAAAACAATCGCCGCCCGCTGCAGCATACCGCCAGACAGCATAAAGGGATAGCTGTGCCACACGGCTTCACCGTCCGGCAACGCTACTTTTTCAAATAATGGCAATGTTTTCTGTTTTGTCTGTCTTTCTGTCCATCCTTGATGTACTGCCAGTGCTTCACTAATTTGGCTGCCAATCGTCCGCATCGGAGCAAATGTCATCGTGCCGTCTTGAAAAATCATCGCGATGGCTGTACCATACAAGGTCTGGCGTTCTTTTGCCGTTCTGTTCAACAAGGATTGTCCCAAGAGCCAAATCTCTCCCTGCGATACCCAGCCTGCTGGCCCCAACAGGTGCATAGCCCCTTTGAGGAGCGTACTCTTGCCGCTGCCGGATGCCCCAATAATACCGACTGTTTCTCCTGGATGCACGGCAAACGATACATCGTTGACAGCGATGTGACTGCCATATTGAATCGATACGTGCCGATACTGCAGTACAGCCTCCATGTCTGCTCCATCCTTTCTCTTACTGTTTATCTAAATCTGCTGTAATTTCATAAAAATCACACGGATGCGCCTGCAGCCCTGTCACATTTGCTTTGGAAATCAAGCTCATTTGCAGATGCGAACAAAATACATAGGCATAGTCATCCAACACGACCTGGCTCATCTGCACGGCTAACTGACTGCGCTGCTTGGCATCTGCCGTTTGTGCCATTTGCTGTGCCAGTTGTTCCAATGCATCACTGTGATACCCGCCTGCATTAGCATCAGACTGATCTAAACAGCAATACGAAAAGAAATACGCCGGGTCGCCCGTAGGTGCCGTGACCATCGCACTGGCATATACATCCCACGCCGTTTTATCTTGGCGCAGTACATTATGGCTGGCTGTATTATTGATTTCTACATCCATACCTATCTTTTTCAGTGAAGCTTGGGCCGATTCTGCCAGCAGCGGCAATTCCTGCCGGCTTGGGTACGTCAGCCAGCGGATTTGCAGTTTTTGACCGTCTTTTTCCCGAATACCATCTCCATCACTGTCAACCCAGCCGGCTTGTTCCAGCACTTGTTTCGCTTCTTCAAGATCATAGGGTGCGTTTTGTACGGCTTTGTCGCCACAGTCCATCGTATCGGGGAACGGCCCCGCTGCCGGATACCCATGTCCCAGCAGCAGCGTCTTCACAAATCCTTCTTTATCTATCGCCATGGCTATGGCTTTACGCACTGCTTTATCCTGCATTACCGGACTGGCAAAATTCATCCAAGCAAAAAAAGTCCGACTTGTAGGCGTACTGCTTATCGTATAGGCATCATTAGAAAATAATGCGCAGCTGGCATAAGGAAGTCCATAGGCAGCATCAATTTCTCCGCTCTGCAGCGCCATCGTCAACGTATCGCCGTCTGTAATGGTTCGTACGACAACCCGATCCAGTTTAGGCATGCCGTTCCAATACGTTTCATTTTTTACTAGCTCCAACTCTTTCCCGGAAGTCAGCGCGACTGGCATATACGGCCCAGTTCCCGTAACCAATCCTTGTGGAGAAATCCCATCTTTCATATCAATAATGCAACTGTACGGATCAGCTAAATAATGCAACATAGCAGGCACCGGCACTGTCGTGTGAATAATGACATCTTGTCCGGACACGCCAATATCGGCAATATGCAAATCATTGGTCGCTCTCTTGTGAACGGAAACCAAATGTTCCAAGCATTCTTTAACTGCGCCGCTGTCCATGGGCCGATTGCTGGTAAACGTAATATTGTCCCGCAGTGTAATTTTCCAAGTCAGCGGGTCGAGCTGTACGGCCTGCTTAGCCAGCCAAGGCTCTAATTTCATATCATCAGTATAGCGAAATAAGGTTTCACCAACACCATAGCGCAGACACGCCCAGCCGCCGCAGTCATGATGGGGATTGATATCCGCTTCATTATTTTCCGCATTAAATGTCGTATCCCCCAAGATAAACGTTTTTCCGCTTTTTTCATGGGTTTCCTGATCATGGCCGCAGCCGCACAGCATGGTAAGCACTACCAACAGACAGACGATGCCCCACCGTAGTTGTTTTGTCATTTGCTCCCCTTCTTTCGTATATCCCAATAATCACGCAGTGAATCACCCAGCAAGTTAAAAACGGATACGGCCATAAAAATAGCCGCTCCCGGCGCAAACACAACCCATGGATAAGTCTGCAGCATGCTGCGACCCACATTCATCATACTGCCCCATTCTGCCAATGGGGGCTTGGCACCGAGTCCCAAAAAAGACAACGCAGCCAGTTCCATCATAACCGTTCCGATATCCAATGCCGCTGTTGTTATAATCGTACTGCTAATATTGGGCAGTATATGCCGTATCATCATTTGTTTCGGCGAAGTACCGGCTAACTGGGCCGCCGCCATAAAAGGCTGTTCTTTAAGCATCAGTGTCTGGCTGCGGGCTAATCTGGCATATTTAGGCCAGCCAATGACCAACAAAGCCAACATGGCTGTTTCTATGCCGCCATGCAAGACAGCGGTCACGGCCAATGCAAACACAAGAGCCGGAAACGCCAGGCACATATCGGCCAGCCGCATAACAAGTGCATCTGTCCTGCCGCCAAAATAAGCGCAGTGTGCGCCGATACTGGTTCCTATAGCAGCCTCTGCCATGACTACGATCCCCGCTGACAATACGCTGGCCTGCGTTCCCATCACGACACGGGACAACATATCCCGTCCATACCGGTCTGTTCCCAAGAGATGTGCCATGCTCGGCGGCTGCAGTGCTGCTGCATAATCCTGTCCATTCGGGTCATAGGGACATAAAAAAGAAGCAAAAACTGCAATTCCCACAACAAGAACTGCCAATGCTGCAAATCCATATACTTTCTCTTTCGTATAGTCGTGATACACCATTTTTTGGTGAATTGGCACAATATCTTTCATCGTTTACTGCCTCCCCAGCGAATAGTCGGCACAAGCAGATGATAGGATATATCTGCTGCCAAATTGACAATCATATAGATAAAGGCCATCCAAAACACATATGCCTGAATGATGGGATAATCCCGCATAGCAATCGCATCGACTGCCAATTTACCGATACCGTCCCACATAAAAATAGTTTCAACTACTGCCGTACCGCCAAGAAGGCTGCCCATGGACAAGGCCAGCAGCGTTACCAGCGTAACTGAAGACGCACGCAGGATACTGCGATACAGTGTATAGTGAAACGGAATGCCTCTGGCACCGGCACCAGCTACATAAGGTTTGCTCATTTCTTCCAACACAGCTGTCCGTATTTGCCGTATATATTTGACAGACATCACAATCGCCAACGTACAAGCAGGCAGCAGCAGTGCTTCTCCTGTCGTTCCGACGGCCATGACAGGTACCAAGGCATAGCGAACAGCAAACACGTACAACAATAGCAATGCCATAACAAAGCCGGGAATACTGCTGCCGCAAAAGCTGAATATCCGAATGCCGTAATCCCAAAGAGAATTCTTTTTGACAGCCGCTAAAACGCCTAAGGGAATAGAAATACAAAGCGTCATCATCAAAGAGGCCGCCATGAGTTCTAACGTAGCTGGCAGCTTAGAAAAAAACAGTCCTGCTGCCGATTGACCGGATACATAACTTTGTCCCATATCTCCATGCAGCAGACGGTTCAGCCATTCTATGTACTGTATATAAAATGGCTGGTCTAAGCCCAATCTAGCTCTTTCACTTTCTAAAACGCTTTGGGATACAGCGATGCCCGTCTGTTCATATTTTTGCATCACCGCATCACTGCCGGCCAAATACATGCAGGCAAAAGACACCAGCGTAATACCAAGCAGCACAGGAATCAGCTGCAGCAGGCGGCGTATCATATATTGCCTCATCATCACTGGGCCGCCTTTACTGCCTGAATGCAAAACATCGGTGTCGATGCATTGTTGATGCGTTCTGTCCGCGTCCATACGGTTTGCCAGATGTTAGTATCTGCTGCCGCTTCCATGCCTAATGCATTCAGTACTTGAATATCCCATTGCGGCCGTTCTGCCAGTGACAGCGGTACTTGCTGGGCAATGGCTTCCATGGCTGGAATATCTGTCCCGTCGTTTTCATTCACCACACCGTTTTTCTGAATTTCTTTTCTATCTGCCAAATACCCCTGACGAGCCGTTTCGTCATATAAATACCGATACCAGTTGGCATCAAAATTCAGTAATACGCCGCCGGGCTTTAGCACCCGCTGCCATTCTCGATACGCTGTCTGCGGATGCGGCAGATTCCACGTCACATTCCGGGTCACAATGACCTCAAACGAATGGGCCGCAAAAGACAGGTTTTCAGCATTCATGCACTGAAAAACAATAGATTTCTGCCATTTCCCAGCATTCCGTTTGGCTTCCTGCAACATGGATTCTGTATAATCCACAGCCGTAACGGCATATCCTTTTTCTGCTAAAAGAATCGCAAAAAAGCCAGGCCCTGTACCAATATCCAACACATGGATATCCTGCCGCCGTTTGTCAGGATAGCAGGCATCTATCCGCGTCGTCAATACGCGGCTCCATATATCATGCTGTCTTGTCCGCAGCTCCTCTTGATTGACTTCTGAATACGAGGGGGCGCGCTTTGTCCAATAGGTTCTGTTTTCTTCTTCAAATGCCGTACATGTTTCCATCGTCTTCTCCTCATGCATACGCCGCTATCGTAAATATAGGCGTTGGATTATAAAATTCATCTACTGAAGCATAGATTCGCTGCCAAACAGTCGTGTCCACCTGTACATCACGAAATCCGGCCTGCTGCAGCAATTCTATATCCCACTGCGGCCGCTGATATGGCTGCTGCAATTCTTTTTTCATCACTTCATACTGACGCATTACTTGAGGAGCAATTTGTTTATGCGCATGGTTTTCCGGCAGTACAGCCCCTTCGTTTTCATGGCAGTAATCGGCATCAAAATTTAACAGCAAACCGCCTTTTTTCAGCAGACGGTGCCAAGATGCATATGCCATCCCCAGATGCGGCAGCGCCCACGTCAAATTACGGGAAATAAGTACGTCAAATGACTGTGCCGGAAATGCCGGATGTTCTGCATCCATAACATAAAACGATGCCGGTATCCCATACTGCGCCGCTTTTCTTTTTGCTTCTTCAATCATATGCGCTGTCAAATCAATCCCCGTCACATCATGTCCTGCCATAGCCAGCAGCGTAGCAAAAAATCCGGTACCTGTACCCAAATCCAGAATCCGCAGCCGTCTCTGCATAGGTATATATTTTGCAAATTCAGCAAGCCACAACTGTCTTTTAGCACTTTGAAATTCCCGGCAGCGCTGTGCCGAAAAAGATTCAACGCGTTGTGACCAATACTGTACCATCTCTTGTTTTATCGTTTCCATATGTCCCACCTATACTATATCTTTTATATATATTATACAAAAACATCATACTAGTTTTAAGCCCCCCATGGGGATAGAACCTTAATACAGAAACCTTTCTCCAACGTTTTGTTTATATTAGGCTGTCTTGCCTTCCTATTGGGCACAAAAAAACAGCGCATACAAAATGTATGCGCTGTTATGTGGTGACCCGGTAGGGATTCGAACCCTAGACCTACTGATTCGTAGTCAGTCACTCTATCCAGCTGAGCTACCGAGTCATGTCTCCTGACGACTTTTATATTATACAAAATGCACTGCGTTTTGTCAAGAATTTATTATAAAAAAACAGCCCTGACATCATATCAGAGCTGTCGAAATACTATATTAAAGTTTTCCTACTGATTTTAAAAGTTTCGTGCAGATTTCCTTAATTTCCGGTGATGCTTCTACCAAAGGCAGACGGAATGGACCTGCTGGTAATCCCATCATATTAAGCACCGTCTTGACCGGTACAGGACTAACCGTGCAGAACATGCCTTTCATAAACGGCAGATATTTTTGGTGCATTTTAGCAGCCTTTTTCGTATCGCCGTCTTTAAATGCCTGAATCATTTCATTCATTTCTTTACCGATAACATGGCTCGATACAGAAATGACGCCTTCGGCACCGACTGCCAAAATAGGCACGGTCATGTTGTCATCACCGCTGTAATGATGGAACCCTTCCGGTGTACCTGCAATGACTTCTGTTGCAAAATCTACATCGCCTGTTGCGTCTTTAATGCCAATGATATTGGAAAATTCATTGGCTAACTTGCAAACTGTAGCCGCTTCAATCTTCCCGCCTGTCCGACCTGGTACGTTATAAATAAAAATCGGCAGTTTCGTAGACTTAGCAATAGCTGCAAAGTGCGCATAGCAGCCTTCCTGGTTTGGTTTATTATAGTACGGAACGATGCAGAGAATCGCATCAACGCCTGTTTTTTCTACGCGTTTGATAAATTCAATTGTTTGTGCCGTATCGTTAGAACCGGCATTTGCCATGACCAATGTTTTGTCTTTGAAAGCATCTGCCGTCATTTGATACAACTTAATCTTTTCATCGGCAGTCATTGTCGCACCTTCACCAGTTGTTGCGCCGACAAGAATACCTTGTCCTTCATCGGTATATCTCGAAGCTAACTGCAGTGCTGCTTCATAGTTGACAGAGCCATCTTCATGAAATGGCGTGACCATAGCAACGATTACGTTTGGAAATGTTAACATAAAAAACCAACTCCAGTCTTCAGTATTATTTTATCATATCATGGGCAAGCATGTATTCTGCAATCTGCAGGGCATTCAAAGCGGCACCTTTGCGAATCTGGTCTCCAGATACCCAAAGATTAATTGCTTTGGGGTTATACAAATCTTTGCGGATACGTCCTACATAGCAGTCATATTTTTCAGACGTATACAACGGCATTGGGTATTCCATTTCTGCCAAATTATCCTGTACTTGAGCGCCTGGGAAGGCATCAATGGCTTTGCGTACTGCATCAACAGTCAGTTCATCTGCTGTTTCTACATAAATAGATTCAGCATGGCTGCGGAATACAGGCACACGGACTGTCGTTGCCGTAATGGCAATGTTATCGTCATGAAGCATTTTATGTGTTTCATTGACCATTTTCATTTCTTCCTTACTGTAGTTATTGTCCAGGAATTTATCTATCTGCGGAATCAAATTAAAGGCAATGGGATAATGTTTCGGCAAGCTCTTGCTAGGCAAAATATGCGGAACCATTTCTTCCCCTTTAAGGTATGCCTGTGTTTCATCACGAAGTTCATCGATACCTTCTTTGCCGGCGCCGGAGACAGCCTGATACGTGCTGACAATAATCTTTTTGATAGGAGAAAGGTCATGGATTGGTTTTAATGCCATCAACATGATAATCGTCGAGCAGTTTGGATTGGCAATAATGCCTTTATGCCATGCAATATCTTCCGGATTGACTTCCGGAACTACTAACGGTACATTGGGATCCATACGGAACGTGCTGGAATTATCAATAACGACACAACCCCGTTTCGCCGCTTCAGGGCCTAAGGTTTTGCTGACAGAACCGCCGGCAAATAAGCCGATGTCTACGCCATCGAATGATTCTGGTTTAGCTTCTTCGATAGTGTATTCTTCTCCATTGACAGTCATTTTTTTGCCTGCAGACCGTGAAGAGGCAAGCAGTTTTAATTTACTGTACGGAAATTTGCGTTCTTCAATCAATCGAATAAATTCTTGTCCTACGGCACCTGTGGCACCCAAAATAGCTACTACCGGTTCTTTTGTCATGTCTAAATTCCCCTTCTATTATAAATAATTTTCCAGTCCAAATGTAAGGCCAGGCCGTGAGCTTACTTTTTTAACCGCTAATACGACGCCCGGCATAAATGATTTTCGATCCATGGAATCGTGGCGAATCGTCAGCAATTCACCATAGCCGCCGAATAATACCTGCTGATGTGCTACGTAGCCCGGCAGCCGCACACTGTGAATCGGAATATCATCGACTTTGGCACCGCGGGCACCGTCTAAGCTTTCATGGGTTTTATCTTCGGCAGGTACCGCATTCGCTTCTTTACGGGCAGCCGCAATCTTATTAGCTGTCATGATAGCCGTACCGGAAGGTGCATCCAATTTATTATTATGATGCAGTTCAATGATTTCAACATCAGGCAGATACGGTGCTACTTCTGTTGATAATTTCATCATCAAAACAGCTCCGATAGAGAAGTTTGGGGCGATAAAAATGCTGGTTTTGTGTTCTTTAGCCATAGCATCGAGTTCATCGCGCTGCTGCGCTGTCAATCCGGTCGTACCTACTACCATGTTCACACCATGGGCAATACACGTTTTGGCATTTTCAAAAATAACATGCGGTGTTGTAAAATCTACAACAACATCCGGTTTAATATCTTCCAAGGCCGCTGCCAATCCTTCACGAATCGGCATATGCAGCGTACCGACACCGGCAAGCTCGCCTGCGTCTTCCCCTACATGTGTAATACTTACGCCGCCAACAAATTCTAATTCTTTATCTTCATATACGGCTTTAACGACCTGGCTTCCCATGCGGCCGTCTGCACCGTTTACAAGTACGCGAAGCATATAATTCACCATCCTATTTACTTTGTTAAAGATTAACCTTAATATATACCTATTATTCTATTGCGTCAAGGATATGCCTCTAAAACTTTATTTTTTTACCTGTCGAACTAACTGCCGGGCCGTTTCCAAACTAGCCTGCGTTGTATCATTGCCGGCAAACATCCGGGCAATTTCTTGAATGTGCTCTTTTTCTGACAATGTACGAACTTGCGAAATAGTCCGGCCATCACATTCCTTTTTATAAATAAAATAATGATGGTCCGCAATGGATGCCGTCTGCGGCAAATGCGTAATGCAAAAGACTTGTCCATACCGGCAAAGTCTCCGAATGTGATCCGCAACCTGCAGCCCGGTCTGTCCGCTGATGCCGACATCAATTTCATCAAAAATCATCGTCTGTCCCGTACTGATATTGCGGCTGCTCGTTTTGAGGGCCAACGCAATACGAGATATTTCACCGCCGGAAGCAATTTTTGCCAATGGCTTTTTTTCTTCCCCGACATTCGCCGAAAAGTACAGTTCAATAGACGCTGCCCCATCCGGTTCGATGCGCTCCATCGGCTCTATGTGAAACGTAATCGACGCATGCGGCATGCCTAACTCAGCCAACGCTGCTTCCATGGCATGGCGAAACATCTGGTTTGCCTCACTGCGCAACGCAGACAATACATCGGCTTGCTGCCGCAGAGCTTTTTCTTTCTGTTTCATTTCCGCCTGCAGCGAAGCCAGCACGCTTTCAGACTGATCCAACCGCGAAAAATCGGCTTTTGCTTTATCCAAAAATGTCAAAATATCCGTAATGGTAAGACCGTATTTACGCTTTAGTTTATCAATCACAGCCAAGCGGGACTGCATCGCATCCAATGCTTTTTCATCAAAATCAAAGGAATCAGCATACCGCAGCAATCCGTCATGAATATCTTCCAGCTCATACGTCAGCGCTTCTATTTTTGCCGACATGGTCTTAAATATTTCGTCATATGCCGAGGCTTTTTCCAGATTGCGATGTACTGATTCCACTTGTTCCAATATACCCTTCTGGCGTTCTCCGCCTTCCAAGCTGAACAAGCTCTCTTTCAAATTATTTTTGATATGCTCTGCATGAGAAGACATGCGGACCTGCTTTTCTAATTCATCGTCTTCCCCGACACGCAGCTGCGCACTTTCAATTTCTTTAATTTGAAATTCCAAAATACCAAGCAGCCTTGCTTTCTCGCTTTCGTCGCGCTGTAAATTTTTAACTTGTATCCCCAACGCATGCCAAGATGCATATAACGCGTCGTAATCAGCCCGTGCTTTCTGCAGCTGCGGCGTCAAATGATCTAGGATTTGTACATGATACGCCGGATCAAAAATCAACCGATTGTCAAACTGTCCATGAATATCTAATAGATATTCACCCAAATGCCGCAGCACCGTCAAGGGAACTATCGTTCCGTTGACCAGTGTCGTACCGCGTCCGCTGCGGTAAAACTGCCGTGAAATAACCAGCTGCGCTTCTTCACATTCGATGTGATTTTCCTGCAGCAGCTGCTGCAGCGGTGCAGGCAGAGCCGCAAAAAAGAACGCGCCTTCAACCAAAAACGAATCCGTGCCTTGACGCACGAATGCTGCTGAAGCGCGCTTACCTGCCAACATGCCAATGGCATCCAGCAGAATGGATTTGCCGGCCCCGGTTTCGCCTGTAAAAATGGTAACACCTTCACCGAACGTCAGATGTAAATCTTCAATTAAAGCAAAATTATGGATATGCAGCGATTGCAGCATACAAACCTCATTCTTTCATCAACGAGACAATTAATTTAACTAGCTGCGGCACAGTTTCCGCATTATTAGTAATCACCAGAATCGTATCGTCACCAGCAAGCGTACCAATTACGCTTTCCCATTTAGCATGATCCACAGCAGATGCGACCATGCTGGCAGACCCCGGCAGTGTATGAATCACAATCTGATTGAACGCTGCATCTACACGCACAATGGAGTCTTGAAACAGGCGGGCCATGCGGTTTTTGGACATCAGCATATTTTGTTCCGGTGAGAGTGCATAGCGGTAATGGCCGTCACTCGTCGGTACTTTAATAAGCATCAATTCCTTAATATCACGGGACACCGTAGCCTGCGTAACTTCAATGCCTTCTTCCTGCAGTGCCTTAGCTAATTCTTCTTGTGTTTCAATGGGACGTGACTGAACAATTTCTTTGATTTTCGTATAACGAAATCTTTTCATAGTATCTTACCCTCTTTTCTGTACAATATATAATCGTGGCGGACAATGAATTTGATTCACTGGCTGCCATAAAGAAACGTCAAACTCTTTTTGCGGTACCGTCTGCAGAAACTGCCGCAGCGCTAATTCTTCTTCGGCTCCTGCCGGAGTTCCCGGATATGCCGCTATCATAATTATCCCATTTTTCGCAATTTTATTCAAGCATATTTTCACAGCTTTTACAGTAATTTCTGTTTTTGTATGAATTGTATGGTCTCCAGAAGGTAAATAACCGAGATTAAACACAATAATATCAGGGTTGCCATCTACCTGTTCCAGCAAAACATCATGAGACCCTTGCCGGCAAATAATCTTTTTATTGGCTGCATGCTGTTCCTGCAGCAGGTTCTTCGTCGCTTCCACAGCACATGCCTGAATGTCAAACGCGTACAATACCGCCGTATCCGGCATACAGGCTGCTAAAAAAGCCGTATCATGCCCATTGCCGCAAGTCATATCCACTAGCAGTTTTGCCTGAGAAGCATACGGCTGTAAAAACATGTGCGACATGGTCACGGCATTTTTAAACGGATATACCTTCATATTAATCCTTCCCCATTAACTTCGTAAACAGATTCGTGTAAAAATAATTTTGGTTAAAGCGAATAATCTTTAATACATCATCCGCCTTGCGGATATGCAGCGTCATCGACCGCAGCAATTCCTGATCCATCATCCCGTCTACAGATACGCGGACGCCATTGCGGCTGTTCCCGATACTAAAGCTGATTTGGTCTGTATCACTGAGTACCAGCGGTACTTTCAGCAATAAATGCGGACATACCGGCGTAACCATAATACATTTTACCTTAGGAGAGACAATCGGCCCGCCGCTGGAAAACGTGTATCCCGTACTGCCCGTCGCAGTCGAAACAATAATGCCGTCGCCGGGATACTGTTGAATGAAATGTCCGTTAATACTCATATCAACGCGGATTAATTTGCCTACATTTCCGTGGGCAATGACAATATCATTTAAAGCCGGCGGCAGCGATTGTACAATACCGTCTTCATCATAAATGACGCCTTGGAGCATCATTCGTTCTTCTGTAAAATAATGCCCCTGCATAATATCCAAAATGCGTTTTTCCAGTGTTTCCGTTTCTACTTCATAGAGAAATCCCAAGGAACCTAAATTCACACCGCAAATAGGAATACCTGTTTCAGCAAACTGTTTCGCCATTTTCAAAATCGTGCCGTCGCCGCCAAGTACTATCGCTACATCAATCGAACGATACATGGTCATATGGGGACGCAAATGTTCAGCACTAATATGCTGGTACAGTGACTGACAGCTTTCGCTGACATAGGCAGGCAAATAATATGCAATATGATGTTTTTGACAAATTTCAATGAGCTGCCGGACAATACCGGCACATTCCCGTTTGACTAAATTAGGAAAGATTCCGACTCGCATACGATTCACCTACATTTCATGAGAACGGCTGACAACATCATCTACGATATCATCTGTAATATCATTATGGCAGGACGTATCTTTTTTACTGTACAGCAAATATTCAATATTGCCGTCTGCTCCTTTGATAGGAGAAAACGTCAGCCCTACAGGCGATAAGCCGCAAGCTGCAATTCCGTCTGTCACATGCCGTATAACATCACGATGCACCGTAATATCGCGTACAATGCCGCCCTTTCCCACATGTTCACGTCCTGCTTCAAACTGCGGCTTAATCAGCGTAACCATAGTACCGTTTTCTTTCAAAAGCGGGGCTACAGCTGGCATAATTTTCAATAACGAAATAAATGATACATCAATAGAAATAAAATCAACAGGTTCTCCAATATCTGCTACCGTAACGTTGCGGATATTCGTCCGTTCCATGTTGACCACTCTTTCATCAGTACGCAGTTTCCATGCCAGCTGTCCATAGCCAACATCCACGGCAAATACCTTCACTGCGCCGTTTTGCAGCGCACAATCCGTAAAACCGCCTGTTGAAGCACCAATATCCATCATGGTTTTGTTTGTCAAATCAATGGGAAACGTTTCCATTGCTTTTTCCAGTTTCAAACCACCGCGGCCTACATACGGAATCGGATTGCCCTTGACGGTAATTTCCACATCTAAAGGCAGTTTCGTACCTGCTTTATCGACACGTTGATTTTTAACAAATACCAGTCCAGCCATAATCGTAGCTTTGGCCTTTTCTCGGCTTTCTGATAAGCCACGATTAACTAATAATACATCCAGTCTTTCTTTTTGCTGCATTTCTTACTCCCCTCATTTTGTCCGAACCAGCATATAGGAAACCAAGTCCCGTAAAAACCATGCTTGTTCTCCCAACGGCGCAATCGCATCTATTGCCTTTTGAGCTGCTTCTTTCGCCATGTTTTGGGCTGCTTCTAATGAAAAAATAGTTACATACGTCGCTTTATCATTTTTTTCATCACTGCCGACGGGTTTGCCAATAACGGCCTCATCACCGACAACATCCAATATATCATCTGTAATTTGAAAAGTCAGTCCCATGTTGACAGCATAGGCATCCAGCATCTGTTTTTCCTTTTCATCGGCATCGCCCAACAGTGCGGCTAAATCAATAGCTGCTTTAAAAATCACGCCTGTTTTAGCCTGATGAAGCAATTCCAGTCCTTCCCGGCCAATGTGAAGATTCCCTTCCGATTCTAGATCAAATGCCTGTCCGCCAACCATACCAGCCGGTCCGGCTGCATGTGCAAAAATAGCAATACACTGTGCTAATTTTTCAGGAGCAATCTGCCGCTGTCCGGCCATTAATTCAAAAGCATACGTCAACAGCCCATCACCTGCCAAAATAGCAGTTCCTTCTCCAAAGATTACATGATTGGTTGGTTTTCCCCGCCGCAGGTCATCATTATCCATAGCAGGCAGGTCATCATGTATCAGCGAATAAGAATGGACACATTCCAAAGCGCATGCCAAATCCAAATAAGGCGTACTGTCTTTACCTAATGCTTCCAGCGTCGCCAACAGCAAAATCGGCCGAATCCGCTTGCCGCCAGCCATCAGACTGTAATTCATGGCTTTGTACAACGTAGAAAACTGCGGCACATCAGTTTGCAGCAGCGTACACAGCCGGTCATCAATCTGGCTTTTTTTCTCTCTCATATATTCTTTAAAATTCATATGTCCAGCTTTCCTTCCTCTGTCAGCGAAGATACTCCTTCCTCCGAGTCAGCATGAATATCCGCCAACGCTTGGGCTTTTTGTTTGGCATATTCTAAAGCACTATCACATGTTTCTGATAATTTTACAGCCTTTTCATATAAATCCAACGATTCTTTCAACGTCAAATCCGGTGCTTCCAATGCAGCTACTACGGCAGCCAGTTTATCATAATTGGCTTCAAAATTTTTTAGTTTATCTGTTGCTCTTGCCATATATATCAACCTCTTTTACATCCGTTTTTACGCGTCCGTCCACTAATTGAATATATAATGCCTCATCTGTTTTGATTTGGGCAATCTGCGTGACAATCCGGCCGGACTGCTCCAATTGTCCATAACCGCGCTGCACCAGCATGCTAGGATTCATGGCTTTCAAAGAAGCCTGCGTTTTTTGCAGCTTTCCTTCTTTTTTAGCTGCAGCCAAATTAAAATTCTGTACAGCAGCATTTCTCAACTGGTTCACTTGACCTTGCTTGAGTGATAAAAACGCCGCATATCGCTGCGGTTGAATGCGGGCTTTTATCATGGCCATATCTTTTCTGCACCTATCAAACTGTGCTTCCAGTAATTCATAAGCCCGCTGGCTGTATGCTGCTATATCCATTTCTATATCCTGGATAGAAGGAAAGGCAAGTTCCGCTGCATGCGTCGGCGTGGCTGCCCGTACATCAGCAGCATAATCTGCCAGCGTCGTATCCGTTTCATGTCCAATAGCAGAAATAATAGGAATGGAAGATTGATAAATCGCTTGGACTACCTGCGGATCATTAAAACACCATAAATCTTCTAATGAACCACCGCCGCGAGCTAAAATAAGTACATTCAATTTCGTGTTTTTATCTGCCTTTTCAATCGCTGCCGCTATTTTAGGCGCAGCCCCTGTTCCCTGCACCGGAATCGGATACAGCTGGATGCGTATGTATGGATTTCGTTCCGCCGCAATCTTATAAATATCGTGAAGAACAGCTCCTGTTTGCGATGTCAGCACGCCGACATGCCAAGGAAAGCGAGGAATATCCTGTTTATGTGCCGGAGAAAAAAATCCCTGCTCTTCTAATTCACGCTTGATTTTTTCATATTGTGCCTGCAGCACACCCATCCCCTGCGAAAAAAGACGTTCAATAAGGAAAGAAACCGTGCCGCCTTTTTCGTAAACATTAACAGCACCTATGACGACAACATGATCTCCGTCCTGCACATGCTCCATGGAGCGCCCTGCCCGATTGCGGAACAGTATCGCGCGTATGGAACAGCTGTTATCACACAGCGTCATATAATAATGGCCGTTGGAAGCTCGTTTCAGCCCCATGATATTGCCTTCCATCGCAATACGTTGCAGTCGGTAGTCTTTTTCTATATCTGTTTTGATGCGTCGCACTACGTCTGTAACAGAAGCGTACTTCATTTATTCTTTTCCTTCCTGCCAGGCAGCCCAAAAAGCCGCACCGGAACTATTATCCGCACTATATCCATCAGGTGCTAGATGGAGCTGGATATTTTTTTTTGCACAGTATTGTTTCAGCTGCTGCCGTAAATACCGGTTGGACATCACGCCGCCGGCAGCTACCAGCTGGCTTCCTGCGGAAATTTTCTGGTCCATCATACGGCGAAGCCCATCCCAAACCGTAGCCAGCGTCCACTGGCAAAGAACCGGTATATCTACATCTCCTTTAGCAATACGGCGCTGTGCCTGGGATTCCGGCCCGGAATAGCTGATTGTCCCCTGCTGGCACCAAACATGTCCTGCTTTGACAGGAACCGCGACATCCTGAGACATTTTATCTACATATATTCCTGCTGGAAACGGAAATCCTAACGCAACGCCAATTCTATCAATAAATTGACCGGCACTAATATCATTCGTCCCGCCTATACATGTAATTTCCAGTCCTCGGGCATCCGGCACGGCTTGAAGCATATCCGTCGTACCGCCGGATAAATGCAGTCCATAAAACTCATGTTCCGGCACACTGCCAATATCACGCAAAACAGCCAGCAAATGATTTTCCTGATGACTAATCGCATGCAGCGGTACATGCAGAACCGCTGCCAAAGAACGGCCATAGCCAAGACCCGCTAAAAAAGCCGGCATATACGAGTCTTCCCGTCGGCGCGGCTTATCCGTTACACCAATGGCACAAATGCGGGCATTGGCTAAATACGGCACCAATCGTTCAAACAAAACAGGAAGATTGCGCATATGCTGATACACCATATTCGACTGTGACAATCCCCGACTGCCTTGCTTAACCGATAAAATAATTCGTTCGTCTGCCACGACATGATACGAAGAGTCAACAAGGCACACTGATGTCGTATAGCAGCTCGTATCAATTCCTAAAAATAGGTTCATTACGACCGCGACCTTACATAGGCACCCAGCACGCCATTAATAAAGCGAGCTGATGTTTCACCACTGTATTCTTTCGCCAATACAATCGCTTCGTTTAAAACAATCGATGGCGCCATTTCTTCTTGAGGATATACCAATTCACACAATGCCAATCTCATAATATTTTTGTCTGTGTTATTTAATCGGTCTATGTCCCATCCCTTGGCATAGGTCTGAATAATCGCATCCAATTCTTCTTTGTGTGCTGTTACAGTCTGTAAAATATATTCACCATATGCCGTGTCATTGGCCGTTGTTTTTGTTGTTTCTTTTAAGTCTTCTGCTGTTACCGTGTCTTTTTCAAAAATTTCTTTTTCACTGTACTGGATGTCATTTTCGTTGTGAAATTCACGAGAAAATAAACATTCCAATGCCATTTGGCGTGCTTTATGTCTGCTCACGCTAACCTCCTATAGTACCCTGTTCACAATTCGGCTTGATTCGTAAATCTTCAATCGTTACATGTACAGAAAGTTCTTTAGGCTCTGCCATGATACGAACCGCCTGCGCCACCTGCTGCTGTACTGTCAATGCCAGTGTACGCAGCGGTATGCCGTAATATGCCTGTATGTGAATATCAACTGTAATACTGCCGTTATGATTTTTAACGAGTATCCCTCGTCCTTTTTTGCCAGCTACTCCGTCTACATGTAAAGCAGCAGTTTCGGCAATTTGGACCAACGCACCCTCACTGACCATATACGCAAACGGCTCCGTTTCGCTAGTCATGACTGATCCTTTCTGCATTATTTTCTGGAAAAACGATGTCCTGCACAACAATATGAACCGCATGCACACGGCACCCTGTCATTTCTTCTACCGCATCTTTTACTTTTTTCTGCACAGCCAGCGCCATATCCGGAATCCGGCAGTTGTACCATACCAAAAGCCGGACGGTAATGTCTGCATATATTCCGTCAAGGGTCGTATCCACGCCCTGGGCTGGATTTATCCTGCCGATTTTTCGGGCTGCTGTTTCTGCAATCGTAGCATCCAAAGCAGCAACTTCGGGTATAGAAGCTGCTGCCTGCGAAGCAATACTAGAAATAACGCGCTGTGTCATGTGTATGCTGCCTAATAGATTGGTTTCCGTCGTTTCCATGTCGATTCACCATTCATAAAATTCACAAAAAGCGATGAGAAACTCATCGCTTTTAAAGTAATTTTTGTATGCTTATGCTCTGCCTGTATATTGACCTGTTCTCGTATCAATCTGGATAACTTCGTCCTGGTTGATGAAGAGAGGTACTTTAACTACATAGCCAGTTTCCAATTTAGCTGGTTTCGTAGCGCCTGTTGCTGTATCACCGCGAACACCCGGTTCTGTTTCTACTACTTTCAATTCTACAGAAGCAGGAAGGTCAATACCGATGACTTTGCCTTTAAACATCATAACGGATACGGTCATATCTTCTTTCAAGAAGTTAACAGCTGTACCTAATGTATCTTTGTTCAATTCAATCTGTTCGTATGTTTCGTTATCCATGAAACAGTACATACCTTCATTTTCATAAAGGTACTGCATCTGACGGCGGTCTACATGACCATCCTGTACTTTTTCACCAGCATTCCAGGTACGTTCTACAACAGCACCCGTTTCGAGGTTTTTAATCTTAGCGCGAACAAATGCTGCCCCTTTACCAGGTTTTACATGCTGGAATTCAACTACCTGCCATACCTGGCCATCGATTTCGATGGTTACGCCTGGTCTAAAATCATTACTTGTAATCATTTCTAATTCCTCCTATAACAGCTCCATCAATTCTTTTGATGTTTTGGTTAGTATTTCACAGCCAGTAGCTGTAACGGCAACGGAATCCTCTATACGGACACCGTATTTGCCTTCTATGTACAGTCCCGGTTCTACCGTGACTATCATATTTTTCTTCAGCACGCCTTGTGAACGCGGTGAAAGAACAGGTTGTTCATGAATTTCAAGACCTGTCCCATGTCCCAATGCATGCGTAAAATATTGTGCCATGCCATGGTTGGCAAAATGCTGGCGGACAGCATCATCCGCTTCTTGGCAGGATATGCCTTCCTTGATTATCGATACGCCCAATTTCTGTCCTTCTAAGACAAGCGCATAGAAATCCTTTTGGGCCTGCGTCGCTTTACCCACGACAACAGTACGCGTCATATCAGAATGATAGCCATTCCAAACAGCTCCAAAATCAAAGGTCAGAAAATCACCTTTTTCTACGACTTTGGTGCTAGCCGTGCCGTGCGGCATTGCAGACCGTTTGCCAGAAGCTGCAATCGTCGTAAACGATTTTTCTTCTGACCCCAAAAGCAGCATGCTGCTTTCCAAACGGGCCGCCAGTTCTTTTTCTGTAACACCCGGCTTGATGTACGGCAGCAGGTCGGCAAAAGCCTGATCGGCAATTTGACTTGCTTTGCGCGTAGCTTCCAGTTCATACGGTTCTTTGACAGCTCGCAGCTGCGTCAAATCTTCTGCCTGGAAATAACATTCACAGTCTGTGGCGATATTTTCATACATGTAATGCGTCAAAAAGTTTTCTTCATACACCGCTACCTGTATGCCCATTTCTTCCAGTGACTGTCCTATACAGCCTGTAAGGCTGCCCATATGATTTTTCACTTCATACCAGGTTCCGGACTGCTGAACGGCTTGTTCCGTATAGCGGGAATCTGTCCATAAAACAGCTTGGTTTTCACTAAGCACCAAAGCGCCTTCGCCGCCTGTAAATCCACTGAAATACCGTAAATTTTCAGGCTGAACAATGACAACGCCGTCTGCTGTATGTTCGTGTAAAAACTGCCGCAGGCGGGCAATTCTTTCTTCTATCATACTATCACCCATATTTATTCAATTATCTTTAATGATACCATACAACCGTCATTATTACAAACACTTTACGTTGTGATTATTCGCAAAATGGCAAATCTTTCTCTTCCGGTGTGAGTCTGCGGTACTGTCCCGGCTGCAGTGCGCTATCCAGCACCAACGCGCCAATAGAACGACGGTGCAGTGCCGTTACAGTAAGGCCAACTGCCGCGCACATCCGCTTCACTTGATGAAATTTTCCTTCCTGTACCGTAATATCCAGTGTCTTTTCGCTGGTAGCAGCAGCATGCGCCGGCAAACATTGCATACCATCTGCCAGGACAATCCCTTTTTGAAACCGTGCTTCTATATCTGCCGGAATACAGCCGTCCACAACAGCCTCATATACTTTATCTATGTGCTTTTTAGGTGACGTAATACGATGGGCCCATGTGCCGTCATTAGTCAAAAGCAGCAGTCCCGTCGTATCTTTATCCAGCCGCCCAACAGGAAACATATCCGCTCCCTGATAGGACTGCGGCAGCAAGTCCAACACCGTTTTGGCAAATCGGTCTTCTGTTGCCGATAATACGCCCTGCGGTTTATACAGCATAAGGTAATAAAACTCTTCATAGCATACGGTTTCTCCGTCTACTTGAACGGTATCCTGCTGCGGGTTTATTTTCGCTGCGCTGTCCCTGCAGCATTGTCCATTAACAGATACATGGCCGCCTTTGCACAATTCTTTAAGCTGCCGTCTTGTTCCCCAGCCGCAGTGCCCGAGCAGTTTGTCCAATCGCATTGGTTTTATCATCATATCACCTCATAAACTCGGCATATCCCACTGTGCTTGATAGCCAGCCATTCCCTGCAAGTGCTGTGTACAATTCATCAGCGTCATGACATTTTTTTCGCCATAATAGTCAATAATATTAAATGCTGTATTATATTGCTGGAAACACCAAATCCGCTTCAAATCCAATCCCAGTAAACCAAAGAGAAGGCACCGGATGGATGCACCGTGCGATGCAATCAACACCGTATCTCCGTCTTTATGATGACTCAAAATTTCTTTGGTCTTAGCCGTAATCCGCTGTTCTACTTCTAAAAACGATTCACCGCCATGAGCCGGCAATTTTCCGTCAGAATCATAAAACGCTTCAATTTCTCCCGGCCATTTTTCTGTAATTTCTTGATACGTATGTCCTTCCCAGACACCAAAATTAATTTCCTGCAGTTCATCATAGGACTGTACATCCAGTCCGTGCGGCTTCGCTATAATCTCTGCAGTCATTTTAGCCCGTTGCAGCGTACTGCTGTATATGCCATCAAAATGAACGGACTGCAAAAATTGACTCAAGCATTTGGCCTGCGCAATTCCCCGTGCATTCAACGGCACATCTGTCGAACCCTGATACCATTGCTGCACATTGCCGTCTGTTTCGCCATGCCGAACCAAATATAATTTTATCATACTAACTGTTCCTCCTATAGGACTATGTTGTTATCTATATGTTTGAGCTGCCCCAAGCTTATGTTTTATTATAACGAATTTCCTCCCAACTGAATAGACGCCACAGAAAGAAGAAATACCAGTCCCAGCAACGCCATTTCGCTGCCTTCCAATACTGCACCATAGGTATCTCCAGTAACACCGCCTAAAATACGGGTCAAATACCGATTGGCAGCCAAAGACAGCAGCATAGCTGCACCCAAAAGAACTAAGTATAAAAAACCGCTGTATATCACAGGCAGCAATGCCAAGACAAAGGCCCCTTTCATGGTATATGGCGGCGCATACTGCCGAAATGCTTTCCCCAGCCCCTGTTCTCTGGCATAGGAAAACTGAAAAATGCTAATAAGCGTACCAAACCGCGCAGCTGCTGGAATACCTGCCAGCGCCGCTAACGCCATATCGGGAGCACAATTTGCCAAAAAGCAAATTTTTAACGACACTAAAAAGAAAAACGCAATAATACCGTTAGACCCAACACAGCTGTCTTTTAGTATTTCCAGCATCCGTTCTCGACTCCTGCCGGAAAATATACCATCCGCCGTATCCATGAAGCCATCGGCATGCAGTCCTCCTGTAATAAAAAGCCAAGCTAACACGACAAGCAGCGACCGATACGGCTCACCCAAGATGACACTGCATCCTGTATACACCAAAGCAAGCAGGATACCGATAAGCCATCCAACTAAAGGGAACCATAACACAGCCCGCCCAAAATCCTCATTCGTCCAGACCGTTTGCTTAACAAGCTGGATGCGGGATAAAAACTGCAGTGCAATCAAAAAAGACTTCATATCGTTCCTCCCAGCCGTACTTGCCGGCTTTTTAGTTCTATTGTAATGCCGCAAATGGTCGCGTATACTTCTGCCGCTTCTGCTGCCGCTTTCTGATTCACTGCGCCAATCAATTCCCGATACAGTCGGCTGATTCGTCCCATCGGCACAATACCGCATCCCAATTCATTCGTAACAAACACGACTGTTTTTCCATTTGATGCGTGAATGCACCGGCAAGTCTGCTTTATCTCCTGCAGTGCTTTTTCTATAATCACATCGTCTTCTTCAGCTTCATGGGCAAACAAAAAATTCGAGAAATACATTGTCAGACAATCCACCAACACCACATCGGCTTCCTGTAAAATCTGCGGCATCCGACGCGGCATGTCACACGGCATTTCTACCGTCTGCCAGCTGCTTGGCCGTCGTTTTTGATGCACAGTAATTTTCCGCTTCATTTCCTCATCCAATGCCTTGGCCGTTGCCACATAGATTTTGCGGCCTGCGCACGTTTTCAAATAGGTTTCTGCAAAAACGCTTTTGCCGCTCTTGGCTCCTCCCGTTACTAATATACATTTTCCTGACATTATTAATTCCTCCCCAAAAAATATATCCTATATTATATCATATCCCCCAACTCTCTTTTTTCTCCTTAGCCCTGTATATGCTATTTTCTATACATATGTACACGCTATCTGCCAATACCTCCATTAGTAACTAGTACGTCATAAAAAAGCTGTAACAAAATGAACTCAAAATTTTCATTTTGTTACAGCTCCACAACATATGTCTATTTTCGTATTTCTGTATATAAATGGAACAGCTCCGGTAAAATAATTTTATCCATGCCTACTTTTATCAACTGCGGCAGTCCCGGCAAACAAAATACCAGACACTGATGTATAATGCCGGCAGCCGAGCGATACGCCAACGCCTGTACACCACAAACACGGCGATATGCAAAATAAGTCATCATTTCCGAAAAACCTTGAATTTCTTTTTCAAACTGCGGCATAATCGTTTCCAACGTGACATCCCGTTTGGGAAGCCCGGTGCCGCCGCTTGTAATAATCACATCCACACTGCATACCCATTCGTGTATATGGCGATTAATTTCATCTTTATCATCTTTTACAATTTCATAATCTACGACTTGATGCCCACTATTTGCCAATGCTGACTGAATCATCAATCCGTTCGTGTCATCTGAAAAAGACCGGCTGTTGCTGATTGTCAAGATAGCCGCTCTTAAGGGATGTTCTTCTGTCGTTTTCCCCACAATATTGCCTCCTTTTGCATACGAAATGTATGTTCCTTGTTCTTATATAGTAATAATTCGACTTTCTATCATAAATTCCTACTTGCATTTTATAGAATCCTCTAAATCATATATCTCAATTTATCATAAAAGCAGCTGCAGGTGTTGTAAAATTTTTCCATTCCCGTATAATAGAAAAGGTATGTACAGTATGTAATATATTCTGTATGCATCATTCATTTATGGTTAGTAAAGATGGCATCTTGAAAGGAGATTTTGGCTTATGCTACGAAAAATTACAGCGTTACTCGCCATGCTTACGCTCACAGGATCTATGCTGGTTTCAGCTATGTTCTTTGACGATAATCCCCGTTATATTCAAGTCGGCCATGACGATACGACAGAATCCTATATTGATACGACTTCCATTCAAAACGTTCGTTATGATCCGCCATATTATATGATTCGCGCAACTGTCATCACCTATGATTATACGACAAATACCGCTACCGGGTACGAAAATAATTTTTTCTACAACTTTAAAGGGCAAACTGTAAAAGCACAGACGATTGCAACCTGTGTCTATAATGAAGACGGTACGCCGTCTCCCGCTGCACCGATAGCAAATCCAGAAGTAAATCTCTGTGACAGATATTCTGTCAATGGAAAAGCGGCAGACAATGCGTTCTTTAGCTGTTACAATATGACCTTTTATCATACATTTACCAACTAAAGGCAACACCATTTTAACATAAAGGATTTGATAGCATGGATTCATTACTTCACATCGGCGGTACGCTCGTCGCATTAATATTCTTTGGAGCTGTTATCTACTCACTTACGACTTCCTATCGCAAGCGGCAGCAAAAAGCACAGTACCAAAAAGACTTGACAGCCAAAAAACACGTACAGGTAAAACAACTGCACCAATACGATGTAACACCACAAAACGGATATTATATGTATCCTATTCCAGATGGAAAACAACTGAACCGGTATCCGCAGACATTTACAGCCATATCTGTCACGCTTGCCAGTAAACAGCCTTACTCTATCTGCTTAATTGGATTTGCAGAATTTGAAAAAGGAGAACTAAAAGATACGCATTATTTCTATGTTCGTCCTCCTGAAGCCATTCACTCGATTAAAAACCATCCTGAATTGACATGGGAAATTCTCAGCAAAGCCGATGAATTCGGCGAATATTGGAACGCCGGCATGAAAGACTATTTCACGACGCATACGCTGGTAGCTCATCATGCATCTTATGTGTTAGGCTGCGTTGCCCATGCGCTAAAAATATACGGCATCGATATGCCGCCAGTTCATTATATTGATACGCTGGAAACAGCTAAGACTCTCTATCATTTTTCTTCCAACCAACTTCCTGTAGTCTGCCAAGAAATGGACATCGAGCTAGATGAAAAAAACACCTTAAGTGCTGCCGCTGCTACCGGCCAATTTCTTATCAAGGCTAAACAAGACTATCCCATGTATCTTCCTGCCATCCATTATCTATACAAAGATCCTGCAGAAAAGCAGCAACTGGCAAGTATTATTGCAGCTGTAGAACGGGAAGAATGCACACCGGAAGAAATGTTTGCACCCAATCCGGTAAATCAATCCATACTGCAGACACTGCTAGACAAAAAATATATCGAACCGGGAGAAAAAGAAGGCACATATTACGCCACCAATGAAGGGCTTGACTTTTCAGAATCTGTCAACTAACCGGTTGTAAAAAGACAATTGTTACATTTCAGTCACAATTGTCTTTTTTTTATCGTTTTATATATCTTCTTCTGCTATCCTATATATAAACATTAAAGGAGGTCATACCATGAAAAAATTCTCACATATGCTTGCCGTCGCAGCGTTAAGCATGTCTACTGCTGCCTTAGCCACACTATCCGTTGCCGCCTTGACAACACAAAAGCAACCATCGTCCATACAACAGCCAAGCCGTTATGACATGCCAAATTATGTATTAACAGACAGTGCTTCCTATGCAGTATCCAAAGTGCTGATTGTCAACGGTAAAAAACTGGATGTACAGCCTTTGCAAATGAATACCTGTTTTCTTGTACCAGCTCGTGCTGTCAGTGATGCATTGGGATTTACGACACGCTGGGATGCCGCTGAACAAGCTGTAACGATAGTCGGCCCCTACATGAAAACAACGCAGTATCTAGGCATAGATTTTTCCAGTGCCGTAACAACAATTCCCGGCGCAGTCGGCATGACAGCACCTGCTTCGTTTGGAGCCGCTCCACTATTAGTGAATAACACTGCCTATGTACCTGTAGAAATTTTTAAAATTATTCAGGGAAATGATCCTAACACACTCACTATCACTGACAAAACTATTGAATTAAAAACCATCACAACCAAATAAACCAGCCGTCCCATATAATGTCTACAGTTGTGTTTTTCGTCCGCCTGGCAAACTACCAAATAATTTTGCGGATAGATAATGCATACACTATGTTCTCCGTAATATGATATAGATTCACTATTTTCTATTAGACACTATAAGTCGTTCTTTTTCATACTAAACATTGACAATTTCTCCAAATGATGATACTATTTTGATGTTGCATGTATTTAAAATTTTTTTATATGAGGTGATGTATCAATGGCAACGAGGAGAGAAGCACGTTTTAAGGAATGTCGCCGGTTCGGACTCAATGTGTACGGACATCCTAAGGCATTAAAACGTGTGAAAAAAGAACAACGTCAGAAGAAAATGTCTGAATATGGCACACAGTTATTGGAAAAACAGAAACTTCGCGCATACTACAACTTGCTCGAACGTCAGTTTGTCCGTTATTATGATAAAGCCAAAAAGATGGACGGCGTAACTGGTCAGAACATGTTAAAATTGTTGGAATGCCGCTTGGATAACTTGGTATACCGTATCGGTTTTGCAAGCTCCATTCGCCAGGCTCGTCAGATGGTTAATCATGGCCACATCTTAGTTAATGGCAAACGTTGCGACATTCCGTCCGCACACGTAAAAGTTGGTTCTGTTATCGCTTTGAAAGAAGCTTCTCGTTCCAACGAAATGTACAAAAAATCCTTCCAGGAATTAAAAACATTTGATGTTCCGTACATTGAAAAGAATTTCGACGGCTTCGAAGGCACACTTACACGTATGCCGGAACGTGATGAAATTCCAGTAGAAATCAACGAAACACTTATCGTCGAATTGTACTCCAAATAATATTGGAAATTTCAAAGGACGTCCCGTATGGGGCGTTCTTTTTTTTTACTTTTTCCCTTTTCCCTTTGCGGATACTAAAAAAGGATGCCTGCATAAGGCATCCTTTTTTTTAGATAGCGAAAATTATTTCTTTTCAAAATCAATTACTTTTCCCGGATTCAGAATCCAATTCGGGTCGATTGCTTTCTTAATGGTTTTCATCAATTCCAGTTCGACAGGATCGGTGTATTCTTCCATATATGCCAAGCGTTTGAGACCAATCCCATGTTCTCCCGAAAGGCGGCCGCCCAACCCGTATACGTATTTATATGCCGTAGCACGGAATTCTTTTAACTGTTTTACCCATTCTTCATCGCTCATATCACATTTTAAAATTTGGAAATGCAAGTTGCCATCACCGGCATGAGCTAAACAAAATACTCGGAAATCGTATTTTTTGCTTTCTTTTACTAATGTTTGAATGCAGTCAGCAATCTTAGTTACTGGTACAACTAAATCTTCCGAAGTAGCTACTTTTGAAAAAACGCGCGTACTTTCCAAGCAGTTACGGCGAACTTTCCAAACGCGGTCATCGGCTTCTACTACATCCGTAGCCCCGCATTCTTCACAAATAGCTGCCAATTTTTCCATTTTATCATCTAATTCACCTTCATTAAATGTTTCAATAGAAATAATATCATAACAGCCGTCTTCATAATGAGGCAAACGCAGTTCACTATAATCGCTGGCACTGCGAACAAAGTTATTATCCATAAATTCAACCGATGTAGGATTTAAACCTGCTTTGACTAATTTAGGTACCAATGCCGTTGCCTTTGCCAAATCCGTAAAGACAGCCAATACATCCAAACGGTACGGGCAAAGCGGCACTAATTTCAACGTCGCTTTAGTAATAATCCCTAAGGTACCTTCTGAACCAATAATCAGCTGATCCAAACAAAAGCCTGTAGAACATTTTTTCAGCGTAGCTCCCAAATGAGCAATTTTACCAGTCGGCAGTACGACTTCAATAGAATATACTTGGTGGCGTGTCGTGCCATATCGAACAGCTTTATTGCCGCCGGCATTAGTTGCTAAATTGCCGCCAATCAAGCAGCTGTCTGAACTGCACGGGTCACCGGCGTACATAAGGCCTTTGGAATTTGCCAAATTTTGAATGTCAATCGTACGAACACCAGCTTCAACAGTCATATACATACCGTCTTCATTCAATTCCAAAATTTTATTCATTCGTTCCATCAATACTACAATGCCTTCATATGCAGGAACGGCTCCACAGCTGACACTCGTACCGGCACTGCGCGGTGTAACCGGTACATGATATTGATTGGCTAATTTCATGATCGCTGCTACTTCTTCTGTACAGCCCGGCAACACGACTACTTCCGGTGTATGCCAAAATGAAGGAGCCAAACTTTCATCGGATTTATATACATCCAATACATCGGCATCGGTTTTTACATTTTTATCACCAACAATATCTTTTAATGCTTGTATTACTTCATCTGTAACTTTATTATAGGGTTTCATTATACTTCTCCTCACTAATTCGCAACTTAAGTTTCTTCTAGTGCAACACTAGGTTGCAACATAACTATTATAGTACAAATTAAGCGATTTGTCTTCCCACCTTTTTTTATTTTTTTGCATATGTAGCTTATATTTTTTATATTTTTGCATACAGAAAAAAGGTAGAACGTATAAACAAAGAAATTATACGTTTTACCTTTTTTCGTATTTCTTTTAATTATTGAAATAAATTTATTTTAATACAGGGAATGTCGCCGCAGCATGACCCATAATCGTAACTGTATAGTCCTTCTTGCCTTCGCTGGCTAATTCAGCCTGTGCCATGTTCCAAGCCTCTTCCAATGTCGCTGCCGGAATTTGGCCGCTCTGCCGAATAATGTCAAAATTTTCCGGACGCGTAACGATGTATACCTGTTTCATCGAATTGATAATACAATGTGTCTTAAAAGCAACAAAGGCCGGAATGGAAAAGTCTGCACGCAAGTCTTTTTCAAAGGCACTCATATCACTGCGGAAAAACCAATCTGTAAAAATAGCCGGTTCCTTGATGTCCGGGCAATCCAGTGTAAAAATCATAATACCGCCGGGTTTAGTCGCAAATACTGCGTTCATATGGGCTTTCGTACTTTGGTACAGATTCATGTCCTTAGGATAGCCACCGGCAGAACCAATCGTTACGTCCGCTTGTTTTTGAATGGTCACGCTGGCAATACGCAGCAAATCTTCGCAGCCTTTTTTCCATGCTTCATACCAATGACCGCCCACTACTTCGTATAAATCTCCGTCAGCAGTAAACACGGTGTTAACTAAAAATGCTGGATTGAGCAGTGCTGCGGCCTGACGCATATCATCATGCAGCGGATTATGTTCCAATAAACTCGTTTCACACAGGGGGTTGCAGCCGCCGCCAATTTCATCAGTCAACGCCAAGGCATGATTGCGCATAATCGTTTCATAACTGGAAATTCCAGGAAGCACGCTTTTGCGGCCGCCACCAAATCCAGCCATCGGGTGGAATGATACGGCACCCGTTAAAATGACTTTGTCTGCTTCTACAGCGCGTCTGTCCAAGAAAATATCATTTCCATGTGTTGTCGTGCCGACTTTGACTAAATTGGCTTCGTCACGGCAGTCATGATTGACAATGCGAAGACGCTGAACCATTTCTTTGCCGCAAACGACGACATTTTCTTCCGGTGTATGTGCCCGGTGCGTCCCCTGCGCAGTAATGACTGTAATTTGTTCATCTTTTACGCCTATGGCATTGAGTTCTTCTACAATAACAGGCAGCATTTGTGCTGTATGAACGATGCGTGTAATATCACTGACAACAATGGCCACCGTATCCGTCGCTTGGATGACTTCCCGAAGCGGCGCACTGCCAATAGGATGACGCAGGGCCTGACGTACGGCTGCCGCTTCATCTTTTACGGTTTCTACTTGATTACCGTGTAAATCATATAATATATGCGATTCATCCAACGATACTGTTTGGATACCTTTTCCACAAGGGAGAGAAAATGTTTTCATTTGGTTAGCTCCTAACTGCATTACATATCAAAAATTTTTTAGTCACTCATATGGTGGTCAGGAAATAATTCATGGATTTTACGCGCCGATTCTTCGTCCTGCTGTATTCCCTTCAATAACGTTTTTTCTGAATTTTCCATATGTTTTTTAGCCACTTTGCGCGCCATAGCACTATTATGCTGCGCAATATTTTCTACCATCTGGCGATGTTCTTCCCAGGTGGCAGCCAATCGTCCCGGATAATGCATAGAAATAGAACGGAAACGCAGCATTTGTTCTCGCAAATTATGAAGAATATCTACTAAGCGTTGATTACGGCTGGCATGATACAATATATCATGAAAGCGAACATCGGCATCAACGATTTTATCAAACTTATCGTTAGCCATGTACTCATTAATTTCTACTAAAATGCGTTCCAAACATTCTAATTCATCCGGTGTAATTCGTTCTGCTGCTAAACCCGCAGCCAATTCCTCCAAGGCACCTCGGATTTCAAAAACTTGAGAAATATCTTTCAAGGATATATCTGCCACATACGTGCCGCGCCGCGGCACCATGACTACAAATCCTTCCAATTCTAATTTACGAATAGCTTCGCGTATCGGCGTACGGCTCACGCCTAATTCATCTGCCAGCTGGATTTCCATAAGTCGTTCACCCGGTTTTAATACGCCGTCTTTAATGGCCTGCCGCAAAGCCTCACTAACGACATCCCGCAGCGGTTTATAGGCATCCAGCTGAATAGGTTCTAATTTATATTTCTTATTTTTCATACGTTCTTCATTCACTCCTGACAAGTCTGCTTATATATACATCCATGGGCTGGGTACTTGCCTCATCCCGTATTTTATCATACAACTGCTGCCCTTTTTCCTGCGGCGGCACAAGGGCAAAAACCGTCGGTCCGCTGCCGGCCATCAAGGGACGAAGTCCATGCGCCTGCAAAAGATTGCGGCATGCTTCAATGAGCGGTACATCCGGAATGACTAATTCTTCAAATGTATTTCCCATCGCATCTGTCAGCATGGTAAAATCATGCTGTCGCACAGCCTGCACCACTTTTTCTACTGCCACCGGCGTAATCTGTTCGGACTGATCAAATAACCCGTATGCTTTACCCGTGTAGACAGGCACACGGGGATGAACAATCACTACTTCCCATGCAGGCAGGGACGGCAGTACTTCTAATTGGTCTCCAATGCCTTGGCCGCGCCTGCTGCCGCCGCAAATACAAAAGGGAACATCAGCCCCCAGCGATGCACCGATTTGGCACAGCATTTCTTGTGATAAACCCAGCTGCCATAAGCGATTTAAGCCTCTCAATACAGCTGCACAGTCTGTACTGCCGCCTGCTAATCCGGCAGCAATAGGAATATGTTTTTCTATATGCACATGAGCACATCGCCCCTGACTGTACGGCTGCAGTGCTTGATAGGCTTTATAGGCCAAATTAGACTCATCACACGCAAGTCCCGGTACGGAACAGGTCAACAGCCAATCGTCTGCTTCTTCCAGCTGGACAATATCATGCAGTGCAATGGATTGAAATACCGTATCGATATCATGATACCCATCATCTCGTTTTCCTGTTATCGCCAATGCCAGGTTAATTTTCCCGTAGCCAATTTCCTCTATCACACTGCATCCCCATCCTAAATACAAAATATAGGTTTCTATATTGAATTAAATTTTGCTTATGTTATAATGATGAAACAACTAGGATACTGCGCATCGTTTTCTCTGCTTAGTATCCTGTCTCAATGCACATAGATACCATTGTGCCAATTTAAATTATACCGTTTTTTCTTTTATTTTACAATTGTTTCTGTATACTGTAGGAGCAAAGAAATATGAAATCAAATCAAAAAACATCGTTAAAGAAATTCTCCATTCCGTATCTCGCCTCGTTTATCGGCGGTCTGATTGTCGCGATTGGCATGAATGCCTTTTTTGTTCCCCATCATCTGCTGAGCAGCGGCATCGGCGGTATTGCTATTATGGCTTATTTTGCAACTGGATTTCCTATTGGTATTGGCATTTTTGTATTGAATATTCCTATTATGATCGCCTGCTATAAATACATGGGACGGCAGTACACCATTCTAAGCATTGTCGGTACCGTACTATTTTCAGCACTAGTCGATGGAACCGCCTTTATGTCGGACTGGAACCTCATCAAAGACCCTATGATTTCCTGTATCACCGGCGGCTTAGTTTCTGGGTTGGGTTTTGGCATCCTATATAAATACAACGGCAACAGCGGCGGCCTTGATGTCGTCGGTGCTATCGTCAAGAAATATTATTCTCTGGAAATGGGAAATGTTGTCATGGCTATCAATTCGATTATCCTAGCAGCTGCTGCTTATATGTTTTCTCTGGAAATGGCCGTGTTGACGTTTGTCGGTTCCTATATTACCGCTTTTATTACTAACAAAGTAGTTATCGGCTTGAAACAGCGTAAATCCGTATTTATTATTTCCAACCGCGCAGATGACATTGCCCATTTAATCATGCGGTATGTCGGACACGGCGCTACGTACTTTTATGGTCAAGGAGCCTATACGATGCAGGACAAACGCATTATTTACGCTGCTATTAAACTAACTGAAATCGCCAAAGTCAAAGAAATCGTCAATAAGATTGACCCAGGAGCTTTCATGATTATCAGTGATGCTTCAGAAGTTGTCGGCCGCGGTTTTACCGCCCCATCAGTCAAATACCACACTTATCCCGGCGATTCCTTAGCTATGCCCCATACACGCAAACATATGCCGCCGGAAATTAAATAAAAAAATTCGTTACTCAAACAACAGGGCTGTCGCACAAAGCGACTAGCCCTGTTTTATTATTTCTTTTAAGTTTGTTCTTTTAATAATGCATACGTTCTAAAAAAAATCCCCTGTATCAGCTTGATTTCAAACCAATACAGGGGGTATCAATTACAATATTATTATCTTAGTGAAGGAAAATGCTTTGACCAACGAAGCACACGATACCAGCTACTACAATGAAGAGAATGAAGTAACCAGCTACATTTTTCATAATCGTGCTAGGAAGAATGCTGTCACGCAATTCTTTGGCTTTGCCTTCATCTACTTTATTGGCACTGATATATGCTTCCAATGCCGGAGCAACAGCACCTACGCCGATAGCAATACTCTGCGGGGAGAACATTTTGCCAATGCCTGCACCGCCGGAGTTAGTAGCTGCCAGCCACAAGGACAAGAGGCCGCTGTCGTACGAAGTCATACCCGTTGCTGCCATCTGTGTTGCAGCTGCAGTTTGCAGCGGCCCAAAGAGGACGTTCGCATTGGTACCAGAACCAGTAATAAATGCGCCCAACGCACCAACAAGCGGTGCAAATGCCGGGTAGAAGGAACCCGTTGCAGCAACAAGAGCGTTTGCAATCGTAGCTGTCATGCCGCTGTACGTCATCAATTTAGCGGTAACAACAACAGCGATGATAGTAATATACGTAAATTTCAAACCTTTAAATGTGTTTCCTAATACGCCAAGCATTTCACCTAAGCCTGTCTTTTGGACAGCACCGCCAATAAATGCGGAGAGGAAAATCATAATACCCGGTGTTGCAATCCAAACAAATGTGTACGGTTTTGCACCTTCACCCATGTAAATAGGAATAGATGTCTTGATGGAAGCAAGCGGTGCGTTAATAGCCGGGAGCAGTTTGGATGTAACGATTAACAGTACGAAAATCAAGATAAACGGCATCATAGCTGTAATGGCTTCACCCATTGGAACTTGACGAACTTCTGCATCCACTTTGTATTCCGGATCGTTAGCAGGGAATACTTTAGCACATACAGCAATCGCACCCATAATGATGATGGACGGAACGATAACAGACAGTTCCGGACCCATTGCCATGTTGATACCCAATTCCGGTAAAGACAATGCCAAGCCGGAAATTAACGTCGGAATGAATACGCCTTTCAGTGCTTTCGGACCGCCGCCCATAATCATGACAACGAAGAACGGGCTGACTGTGTTCAAAATGAACAACTGAATGGCAATGAACTGACCTAAATGTACAGAATCCAAACCAGTCAAGGAAGCCAATGTTGTCGTCGGAATGGCAATAGAACCAAATGTCGTCGGAACGGAGTTAGCAACCAAGCAAGCCAAGATAGATTTCAGCGGGTGGAATCCTAGGCCAACCATCATAGCTGCCGGAATAGCAACGGCAGTACCAAAACCAGCCATGCCTTCCATGAATGCGCCGAAGCCCCAAGCTAAGAGCAAGGACAAGATACGCATATCTGAGCTTACAGATGTCAAAATCGTTTTAATGGTTTCCATTGCTTTCGTATGTACTACCAAATTATACGTGAAAATAGCCGATGTGATAACCAGTAAAATTGGCCAAATTGCCAAGGCAACGCCTTCTAATGCCCCGGAGAGCATAATCCCCGATTCTTTACCGAACGGAACAACAGCAACGATAAATGAAATAATAGCTGCAATCAAGCAGGCTTTCCAAGCCGGTACTTTTAAAATAGCTAAGCCAACAATGAGCCACAGAAGCGGCAATACTGCAAGTAATACGTCCATAATCTACATTCACCCTTTCTTTTTACTACATACCCTTATTAAATACATAACCACGATTCATATTCCCTTTATACCTTGTAAGGGATTTTCCGTTTTCATTAGACTCCTTTCTTTAATTTAGTAGTGTAAAGAACAACCTTTGTTATTATTATAATGCATTTTGCGAATAAAGCAACATTCTATTCAATTATTGCAACAAAGTTTTTTATTTATTCTTTTTTCGCATTTGACATAGAATCTATGCTTAAATGTTTAGATATCTGCTCAATGATATTTATATTACATCAACCTGTATCAAAAATAACATCTATCCAGGCTATTCTATTTTTCTTATTTTTTCATAATGTACTATCCTATATATTATGAATATATCATATTTATAAATAAGCAAATGCGTATATGCATTTTATTTTATGCTTTTATATCATAATAAATAGACTCATACAAACCAAAAAAATATGGTATAATAAATGCAATCCGGAAGTTCTTTCAAAACATACGGAAATGAATCTACAAGGAGGACATCTCAATGGCAGTAATTACAAAAGATACGGGTATTATTGCAGCTGTTCAAAAATATCCGCAAATCATCGAAATTTTCCAGCAGTATGGTCTGGGCTGCGTAGGCTGCATGGCCGCTCATTTTGAAACAATCGGTGAAGGTGCCGGCGCACACGGCATTGATGTAGACGCACTGATTGCTGATATCAATGACTGCATTGCTGATAAACAGGATTAATTTTTTATGTAAAAAAGCTGTAAGAAACGGATTTTTCATCCATTTCTTACAGCTTTTTCTATATAACAGCCATTATTTTACTTTTTCAAACCGATACGACTGTTCTGCCCGCGGATATTTTACTTTATCTACTTCACTCATAAAATCTTTGAGTGGACGCGCATAGGTTTTCATGGTGTCTTCCAACGCTTTATAAATAACAAATTTTTCGCCTGTTTCAGTATGTTCGGCAATCGTAATAATTTGATACGTCTTGTTTTTAAAGTGATGCCAAATTTCATTGGCTTTTGGTAATTCTCTCATAATATGTCTTTCCCTCCTAATATGATAACCTGCTGTGTATTCAACACGACATGTTGAATGCTGTCTGATATTATACCATACAATGCGCCAAAAATGTCATAGATACCGTAAAAACTTTTTCATCACAGACTATGACTCTTACTATTTTTATCTAGCGCTGCTCTGCCTGCAGCCAAAGATTGCTGAGCCTGCGCGATGTTAATGCATTTACATTCTTTTTCCGCTACATCTACGCCCAATCGCTGCTTCGCTTCTTTTTTGATATATTTATACAAGCCATTAGGAAAATCCGGAACATTTACTGTCACGCCGCGCGGAAAAACAGCTTCCCGTTCCAGCGTATATTTGTCCGGATAAAGCCGCGTCGCCCGCGGATGATACATATCCACATACAAATAATCAACAAATTTTCCGCTCACATTCACAAGTTCAAACAAGTCAATCGTCCCAATAGTCTGTATTTTATGAAAAAAGACCATAGAACCCGTGCTCCGCAGCCGCAGTCGTGATAGATATGTAAATTCTCCAAACGGCCCATTGACAGGAATGGGATTGGTAATATCATGCCCAAACCGCCCCGATGCACTGCTGACTACATCACAATCTTCGCCGGCTTCTATTTTTTCTTTTAATGATGACGGCAATGTCTGATTTTGCATCGCAGCGGAATTAAACAGCTGCAGCGCATCATCGTACATTTTTTCACTGCGCGTCTGATTCATCTCTTTACTAAAAAAATTTTCAAAGAATCCCATGGTCATATCCTCCTAAAGCCGGACGCGGCTTATTTTTATCTATTATACCATAAAAAACAGCCTGACGACGAGATGTCAGGCTGTTCCATATATAGGAGAGGCTTAAATATGAATTTCGTTTTTTTCGCGGTAAATAATCCATTCTGCAATATTATTGGCATGATCTGCCATGCGTTCTATATACTTGACAACCATGACAAAGGCGATATAATCACGAGAATTTTCCGGATGCGCCGTAATTTCTGTAGAAATGACTTCCATCATATGGTTAAATGACATATCGACAATATCATCTTTGTCTTTCATCAATTCTGCCTGACTGCTGTCTTCGCCACGGTAAAAATCAAGAACGTCACTGACCATGGAAGACATGACGCCATACATTTCTTTTAAGCCCTCTGGAATTGGCACATGATGGTGCGTTTTTTCCAAATGCATCACATAGTGGCATATATCTGCACAGTGATCTGCAATTCGTTCTAAATCAGACAAGATTTTTAATGTTGCCATCAAACTGCGCCAATCCGAGGCTGCCGGACTTTGAAGCATGCTGATATTCAAATCTTTACGCATGCATTCTTTGACAAGACTATCTATTTCATCATCGCCTTTATATATGGCATCAGCCAGCTCTACATCCATAGTTTCCAATGCTTTCCAGGATTTTTCAATGGCTGCTTCTATTTTAATCCCCAACGTCGTTACATCTTTATTGAGTTCGGTAACAGCCGTTTCATAATTGCTTAACATCGTCGCTGCAAGCCTCCTTTATCAGCCAAACCGGCCAGTAATATATTCTTCCGTTTTAGGATTGGACGGGTTGGTAAACATATCTACAGTATTATTATATTCGATCAATTCTCCCAGCAGGAAGAAGGCCGTCTTGTCCGAAATGCGGCGTGCCTGCTGCATGCTGTGCGTTACAATAACAATCGTATATTTGTCTTTCAGCTCTAATGCCAAATCTTCAATTTTTTGCGTAGAAATCGGATCCAATGCCGATGTCGGTTCATCCATCAAAATCACAGACGGATTGGCCGCCAGTGTCCTGGCAATGCACAACCGCTGCTGCTGGCCGCCGGAAAGACCTAAGGCACTTTTGTTCAGGCGATCCTTCATTTCATCCCAACAAGCAGCTTGACGCAGACTTTTTTCCACAATTTCTTCTAATTGTTTTTTATTGGAAATACCCTGAATACGCGGGCCGTAGGCAACATTTTCAAACACACTTTTAGGAAACGGCGTAGGCTGCTGAAAGACCATGCCAACGCGATACCGCAGTGCCAGCGGATCTACTTCTGTAAAAATGTCTTTGCCTTCAAACAGAATTTTACCACTGACATGACAACCTTCTACCCAGTCATTCATCCGATTCAATGTCTTTAAAAAGGTAGATTTGCCGCATCCTGACGGGCCGATAAGTGCTGTAATTTCATGTTTTTTTATTTTTAGATTGATGTCTTTCAAAGCTTGCACTTTATCATAAAATAAATCCATGTGAGAAACATCAAACGTGTATTCTATATTTTTTGTATTTTCCATCGCATTCACTTTGACAGCATCTGCTGTTTTCTCCTTTTTTGCAGATACGGCCCCAAAACCAGCCATTGTTGTTGTTATTTCAGCCATTATCTGTTACCTCCCATTTTCTTATCAATACGATAACTCAAATACCGCGCAGCTAAACTAAACGATACAACGAGAATCATCAAGATAGCCGAAGATGCTGCTGCTTGCTGAGCCGCATCCGCATGCAATGCTTCGGTACGAAGCGCCCAAATATGAAGTGCCAGCGTTTCACCGGGACGGAATGGGTTCAGCGGACAAGAAGACGCTGTAATATCCCAATTTTCCCAATCAATATCCGTGGACATACCGGCCGTAAACATCAAGGCTGCTGCTTCGCCAAAACCACGGCCTGCTGCCATAATCAACCCAGTCATAATGCGCGGAAAACATGCCGGCAAGAGAATTCTCCAAATTGTCTGCCAATGAGAGGCTCCCAGTCCCAAGCTGCCGTTACGATAGCTGTCCGGCAAATTGCGCAGCGCATCTTCCGTAACGGATGTAACCAAGGGTAATGTCAAAATAGATACGGCTAAGGCGCCTGCAAATAAATTCCATTGCGAACCCGTCATCACAATGAAGACCAAATAGCCGAACAGCCCTACAACGATAGACGGTAAAGAAGCCAACGTTTCAACGGCCATGCGAACCCAGCGGGTCATTCTGCCTTTTTTGGCATATTCGGCTAAATAAATGCCTGCCGGAATCCCCGTAATGGTGCTGGCAAGTAATGCCAAGAATACTAAGTAGAGCGTATTGAAAAACATATTGCCAAGTCCACTGCCGGAAAAGGATAACATCGACATATTCATGCCGCTAAAGCCTTCAACGACAACAAACGCAATAAATGCAATCAAGAGAACAACCGCAAAACCAGCTCCGGCGATAAAAAGATTGGTCATAAACCGATCCATGCGTTGTTTCTGTTGAACACGCGATCCCATCATTTTCTTCCCCCCTTGATGCTAAAGGCTGCATTGAGTTGATGAATCAGGAAAATAAATAAGAAGGAAAGGCAAAATAGAAGTAATGCCAATGTCCATAAGGCAGCGCTATATTCGCCGCCTTCCATAGCACCGCCCATGTCAGCAGAAATAGCAGTCGTCATCGTACTTGCCGGTAAAAACAAGGATGTTGGAAATACTTTCATCTGACCGATAACCATGGCAACGGCTAAAGCTTCCCCTAACGCACGAGCCAAGCCTAAAATAATACCGGTAAAAATGCCGCTTTTTGCTGCCGGCAACACGACATGGGCAATGGTTTCCCAGCGCGTCGCACCTAGACCAAATGAAGCTTCCCGCCACGATTTAGGAACAGCTGCCATGGCATCGGCAGCCATCGTCGTAATCGTCGGAAAAATCATAACCGCCAGTACAATACCTGCAGCTAACACAGAAAAGCCAAAGGGCATGGGGAAAATTTTACGTAAAAAGGGAATGAGTACGGTCATGCCTACAAAGCCATAGACAACCGATGGAATCCCTGTAAATAATTCAATAGCCGGCTGAATCAGACGCCGTGTTCTTGGTTCGGCAATTTCTGTCATGAAAATTGCCGACGCAATACTAAACGGTAAGGTAATGAGTAACGCCAATGCACAGGTTGCCAGTGAACCGGCAATATACATACCAGCCCCGACTTGTCCTCCTCCTTCGGCGGTATCACTCGGATTCCATTGACCGGAAAAGATGAACTCCATAATACTATGTCCAAATTGAAAAAATGTATCTGTTCCTTTGATAAAGAGAAAGGCCCCAATGAGAAACGGCACCAGTGCCATACCGATGCCGCATATTGTAATGAAGGTCCGGGCTGCTTTCTCATTACGGTGGGCTTTAATCACCGCCGTATCGATTGCATTCATTACGTGTCCCTCCAACGATTAGTGAACTTCTTTTGTTTGCATTTTAGAGCTTACGCCATAGCCAAGTTCTTCAATACGTTTGCCGTATTCATCGCCCGTTACGTATTCAATAAATGCTTTAACGGCTGCTTTGGGTTCTTTACTGGTATAAATATGTTCATACCCCCATACGCCATATTTGCCGCTGTATGTATTTTCCAATGTCGGTTCTACGCCATCAATAGAAACAACGTCAACAGATTTATCGTTAATCAAGTACGGAAGAGCTACATAACCAATAGCACCTGGGTTTTGAGCTACGCTCTGAATCAAAATACCGGAATTATCTGTTTCCAAGGATTTATTATCTGCTTCTTCAGCACCGTTGATAGCATACTGTTTAAAGAGCGCTCTAGTGCCGGACGTTTTCGGACGTGTTACCAAAACAATTGGCGTATCCTTGCCGCCAACATCTTTCCAGTTTGTAACTTTAGCCGTAAAAATATCTGCCAACTGCTGCCGTGTCAAATTCTTGACGCCTACATCTTTATTAATAATCGCAGCAACGGTCATGACGCAAACTTTATGGTCTGTCAATTTTTCAGCTTTTGCCTTATCCAGTTTAGTTTCAGCCGGTACATCAGAGTTGCCCATGTCAACGGAACCATCCGAAACTTGTTTAAGACCTGTGCCGGAGCCGCCTGCATTCAGCGTAATCGTTACATCTTTATTATTTACTTTGAATTTTTCTGCTGCATCTTTAACTAACGGCAATAATGCAGAAGAACCGGAACCGGTAATACTGCCTTTCACAGCAGCCTGTTTGCCGCCGTCACCTTGCTGACTGCCGCAGCCCGCTGCTCCTAATACCATCATAGCAGCCAATGCTGTGAGTATAACTTTTTTCAATTTCATTATAAATCCGCTCCTTTAACACTTACCTGTATGTCGTCTTTTCTTAAGTACAACTTTATCCTACCAAGTGTATGTAAGTTTCTTATGTAAACAATGTAAAGTTTTGTAAAATATTTCTCTTTACGATTTCCTATAAAAAATGGACTGCAGCAAAATAGACTAAAAAATCTCATTTTGCTGCAGCCCGTTTTACGATGCGATGTTAAGCGCATCGTATATCACATTGCTATTCATTTTCTTTACACTTCAAACTAAAAACTCTCACAGGAAGGAACATCGTGCATAATAAAAGACGTTATATTACAGTTGTTCTTTTTGCTTTGCCGGTAATTGTACCGTAATAGTTGTACCTGTATTTTCTTTGCTTTTCAACATAATCGTGCCATGATGGCGTTCTGCTATATGCTTAACAATAGACAATCCTAAGCCGCTGCCGCTAATTTTTTGAGACCGGCTGGAATCTGCCCGGTAAAACCGTTCAAAAACCCGTTTTTGCTTATCTTCCGGAATACCGATTCCCGTATCCTGTACGATAAAGAAAACAGTATTTCCTTTTTTTTGCAAACTGACATATACATGGCCTCCCGGCAGATTATACTTGACAGCATTATCAATCAGGTTCATTGCCATTTCCCGCAACAGCCCTTTGTTTCCTATTATGGCAACTTCTTCCATCGTACAATGAATCGTTACTTTCTTTTCTATTAGTACCGGTTCCATAAATTCTACAATATCATTTACAATGTCTTTTAGAAAAACAACTTCTTGTTTTTCATCACCGCGATGTTCTTCAATCCGCGTCAAATGCATGATTTCTTCAATCATTCCCAGCAATCGCTTTGCTTCTTTCCGAATCAACGTGCCAAAATGTACTACATCGTCATTGGTTTGAAACAAACCGGCTGATAACACTTCCGCAAAGCCGCTAATAGACGTAAGCGGTGTTTTTAATTCATGAGAAACATTAGATGTAAATTCACGTCGCAGCTGTTCACGATGTTCCTGTTCGGTAATGTCATCAATAATAAACAAAATACCGTAAAATTCATCTTCTTTATATACAGATTGTACCGTTAACTGATACAATAAATGGTCTCGGCTAATTTTTTCCTCAAATACTGTATCCGAATGCTTATGATCATGAATAAGCTTCCAAGAAGCTTCTGACAGCAACGGTTCCAATGCCTGGCCAATACATGAAAATCCTTCTTTTTCATGTAAAATTGTTTTAGCACATTGGTTCATCCCTAAAATACGATACGTATTATCCGTAAGGATAACCCCTTCCTGCAGATTTTCCATCATCATTCGCATCATATTGCGCTGTTGTTCCAAGGTATGAATCGTTTCTTTAATCACTTTGCTCTGTGTCACAATTTTATCTACCAACGGCCGCAGTTCCGGATCTACATCCATATTTTGATGCGGATCCATACTGTCTGGATCCCGCAGCTGCCGTATCAGCAAGACGGTCTGTCGCAAAGGGTGCAGCAAACTAGCCGTCAGCATACGCGATGCCTTGACACACCCCAATGCTGCCAACAACAATAAGACAATGACCATCGGAAGCAATGACAAAAAGTGTGCATACAGTGTATCACGTTCCATGCTGATTCGTAAAATGGTGTCGTCCGGCATTTTTTCAGCTGTATAATACAAGGCACGTGACAGCGTAGAAGAATCGCGAACGGCACTGCCATATCCCTGTTGTATCGCTTCCTGCACTTCCGGCCGGGCTAAGTGATTTTCCATTTGTCCTTGATAATCTGATTCAAAGCGCACCGTTCCATCTGGATTAATCCACGTAATTCGGATATTTCCGCTGCGTGCTGCCGCAATCTGCCGCAAACAGTCTTCCGGCTGGTCTGTATGCTGAATAGATTGGGAAATAACAGTCAATGCGACTTCCATTTCTTCTGCCGCCTGACGTTGCATAGCTCGCCAAAACAGCCAACCGGAAATAACGATAGTCACAACCATACAGGCAAATCCTAGTGCCACTAAGCTGGCATATATTTTTCGTCTCATATGTTGCCGCCAATCACATAGCCTACACCGCGGACAGTCCGGATAATATGCCCTCCATCGCCAAGTTTTTGGCGCAGGCTTTTGATATGCATGTCAATTGTACGGCTTTCTCCTTCGTACGTAAATCCCCAAACAGCTTCCATGATCTGTTCTCTCTTGAGCACAATATCGGTATTTACCAATAAATACCGCAGCAATTCAAATTCTTTTACCGTTAAATGGCAAATTTCTCCATCGACAGTAACCATATGCTTTTCACTGTCCAATGTCACCGGCCCAAACGAATAGGTATTTTTTTCTGTCTGTTGTGGTTTGCTGCGCCGCAGCACAGAACGAATACGGGAAATAAGTTCTACAATGCCAAATGGTTTGCAAACATAATCATCGGCACCACCGTCTAATCCTTTTACAATATCATATTCACTTGTTTTCGCCGTCAGCATAATGACAGGCATCGTTTTTAATTGATTATTTTTTCTGATTTTATCTAATATTTCTGTTCCGCTTTCGCCAGGAAGCATAATATCCAATAAAATTAAAGACGGAATCTTTTTTTCTATGCCCTGCCAAAATTCTTTGCCGTCTGCAAAGGTTTCTACTTCAAAATTTTGGCTTCGCAGTGCATACCCTACTAATTCGCGTATGTTTTCATCATCTTCCACACAATAAATCAATGGCATTTCACTACAACCTCTTTTCATCGTATAGACTTTTCTTTATATTATACCTGCAAATACACATAATACCTATGTATATTATGTAAAAAGTATGTAAAAAAGCTGTGACGGCATGGCCGCAGCCATTCCATCACAGCTTTTTGTCTATGCAGCTAATCAAAATCCTTAGCTCTTAACTTAACTTCCCAACTTTTATCAACTTGTTTGTACGTAATAACAGCAATGAACGAATGCAAATCCCGAACCCACGTATAATTTCTATCCGAAATATCCCGCGTATCCAAGTTTTGAGCAAGCGTAAAAATAAACGTGTCGCGAGGCGTCAATACATATCCCAACGAAAATCCCTGCTGCCGGGGATCATCCAGCGTATCAAACCGATACGGCGTATAGCCGCTGACATTGTGTTTCTTATACCAAACACTGGCCCACATATGGTCGTTAATTCCCTGGTTGACAATCACGCCGCTGTAGGGATCGCGCCGTTCTGCATCCTGAATAGAATACCAATCCCGGCGATACCCGGCAAAGAAGCGAATATTGGCACGTTTCCATAGCGGCAGCGGCACGTGGGTAATTTCGGTACGATATCCTTTGTGCGAACCCGTACCAATGCCGTCTTCAGACCAACGGCCCCAGTTAGCACTGCTGTCCACATACATACCCGTGCTTCCCAAGTGAAGCCGCGGTGCAAAATATTCCAATTCCGGCCATTTAGTAGCCCAAATGTTATTATCATTATCTGTACTTTCTTCTTTGCTATAACCTAAACGGAATGTTCCTGCCCGTGTTTCTTTTACTAAGCGGGCTGCCGGCTTAAACCCTCTTTTAGATGTTAACATATATTCAACATCCAAATGCAGGTCTCCGCTTTCATTCATAGGAAATGCAGCATGACCATGCAAACTAAAGCCGTCGGATTTATTATAATTAGGACGAGGGAATAAGGTAAACAGCCAGCTTCTGCTAGATTCATGATTGCCTAATTTTCCTTCATAATGTCCATACGTAAAGAGACAGATATGCTTAAACCAAAGCTTTGTGTTTTCTGCCGTAAATTTATCACCCGGATATACGCGGATATCATCACCCGTTAAATAATAATCCGGCGTTTTAGCTACAGCATGGGGCGTCGTAATCAAGCCATGTTTTAAATAATACGTGCCATCCAGCATTTCCGCATCCGTACCGCGTATATAATAATCCGGTCCCATAAATCCTTCTACAGAACGCAGCATAGCCCCGCCGGTCTTACCACTGTAGGTCATATCCGTACCAGTAAAAGCGGTATCTCCACTAATATACACATAGTCGCCTGCTGTACGGTATACTTGGGTCTGCGTATTTCCTTCTACATAGTGTGCATGGATTTCATCCATTCCCTGCTGTAAATCCACATTGCCGCGGCTTTGTACATACCCATCTTTACCTCGCACCAGCATAGAATCTGCTGCAACGTGTATAGGCTGCGTCGGCAGGACAACATCTTTTTGCTGCGATGCTTTATCCAAATCGACAGGAACAACCGTTGTTTTCTCTACAGGAATTTTTATCGCCGTTTCCGTATGCAATTTTTTTGCCGTATGTCCTGTTTGAGCTGTTTCACCCGCTGCCATAACAGAAAAGGGCACTAATGCCGCCAATACAGAAGCAACCCACGTTTTATTCATGTACGTCACCTGTTGTCTGCGTATCTGCTGCCGCATGTTGGCCATGATATGCCGTTGTATCATCCGTATTGCCTGCATGGGCCGTATCGGATAAATCAACAGGTGTAACATCACCATGATATCCAGTTACACTGGCATCATCCGTAACCGCTGACGGTACCGTCACACCGCTGGCAGCCATATTGGCCGTTTTTAAATTTTCAACAGTCCCATTCTGTTTAAAACCTACAACTTCTGTATCTTTTGCTGTTTCTGCATACATAGTCGTGCCAGCCGGAATATCTACTTCATTACCATGAACAAACAAACCGCCAACTAATCCTACAGGTCCTAAAATAATCGCGCCGGCTGCAGAAGCACCGACAGCACCTGCCGTCCGTTTGTATTCTTCTTTCGTTTTTTCGCCGACAGTCAAATCAACAGGTGTACTGTCTGCTGCCCGTACAGAATGGAATGTAATTTCAATCTTGCCGTCTTTACCAAACCGGCCGGATTTACGGGCTTTGGTAATCGTCCCTGTCGCTTCCATACCGCGCGGAATGACTACAACACCGTCCACAACGACATCATCTGCTACGGCAAAACGCACTGTATCTCCTTCTTGAGCCGTCTTAGAATTTAATTCTTCCAATGTTTTCATCGAAACAATAGTCGATACGGGAATCAGTATTTCCTGAGAAATATATTTTTTATTTCCCAGCATACTGTAACGCAGTGACTGAATCCGACTATTCAATGAACCCGTTTGCACTTTGCCGTCAATCCCTTCTTCCAAGGCACCGACACGTACCAAAATCGGTTCATCTGTAATTTGGCCTGAATATTGCCACTGCATCAGATTTGTTGCTGCCAACAATGATAAATCCGAACCGGTATTGCCGTATACATCTTTATATAATGCATTCGTTTTATCCTGAAGACTGCCTGCAACTGTAGATTTGCCATTCAGCAAGGTATCCAAAGCCGCTACGCGATCATTTAAAGACCCCGTCTGCGTCGTGCCATACACGGTCGTTTCTACTTTATCCGCTTTTTCCAAAATTGTATAATCAGCTGCACTGACAGCCATAGAGCCGCATAACGCAACAACAGCCATCAATCCCGCCATCTTATTTTTCCACATACAATATTCCTCCTTATATTCGCTATTCTTATTATTAATGTATATAAAGGATAGATATATTCATCTTTCATACTTAAGTAATATTATATATAAGTAAGTATGAAAAAGCAACTCTGCTATACTGCCGCTATTTTTTCTAGCTGTGCTGTCTTTCTCAAAGTTTTTACAAAATTCCCTTGCTTTTATAAATTTTGTCTGCTATAATAAAGTCATGACAAATAAAGATTATTTGTTGATAGTAATTAATATTCAATTTCACTTTGAAAATGATATAACTAATTTTAGGAGGTATTCACTATGAAAAAATTTGTATGCGGTATCTGCGGTTATGTTTATGAAGGTACGGAAGCTCCGGAAAAATGTCCACAGTGTGGCGCTCCCAAATCTAAATTCACAGAATTAAAAGAAGGCGTAAAAGAATACGCTGATGAACATAGAGTAGGCGTAGCCAAAGGCGTTGATGAACGCATTTTAGAAGGTTTGCATTTAAACTTCACTGGCGAATGCTCTGAAGTAGGCATGTACCTTGCAATGAGCCGTGTTGCTGACCGTCAGGGATATCCTGAAGTAGCAGAAGCTTACAAACGCATTGCGTTTGAAGAAGCTGAACATGCTGCAAAATTTGCTGAACTTCTCGGCGAAGTCGTTACAGATGACACAAAGACTAACCTTGAAATGCGCGCTGCTGCTGAACAAGGTGCCTGCGCTGGTAAAAAAGAATTGGCTACATTGGCTAAACAGCTCAACCTCGATGCTATTCATGATACCGTTCATGAAATGGCAAAAGATGAAGCCCGCCATGGCCGTGTATTCGATGGCTTGCTCGCTCGTTATTTCGCAAAATAAGAACTATTACACTACTATACAAAAAGCTGCATCGTTCGATGCAGCTTTTTTGTATATCCAGAACAATGTATATGCTATAATATAGGCAACATACTTACTTTGGAAAGGAGGTTTTGGTATGGCCCAACCGTTTTTTTCTCGTGTATGCATCCTGCTGACCATATGCCTGATTCCGCTAGCAGTTTATGCAGAAAACTATGATACTTGGAGCGATTCAGCATATGATTTTTCTTCTGTGCATACAATATATGTAGATACGTTAGATACCTCTTCACTGCAAACAGATACCCCTTTAAAAGTATATCGTCTAAAAAAAGACTTTCAAAAAAAAGCTGCCGCAGTAAAAGGCGTTGCAGTAGTCATGCCTGCACTGGAACCGCCTGCGCCTTCTGCATTACGTCAAGAATCCAGTAAAAAAGAAGCGGCAAAAAAAGAAGCGCCCGTTCCCCAGTCTGTAGAAATCAAACACGCTACAACCAGCGACCCAGCAGCAAATATGCCCTCGGAAAATATCTCCGCCGAATCTGCTAACACTGCTGCTGCCGCCTTACCGAAAAAATCAGCGGCAGCGATATCAATGTCTTCCCCTATGCCTGTCGTCATTCCGCAAGCAGCTGTCAATGCCAACGCAGATGCATACGTCACGGCTCAGCTTCTTACGTATCACGTCGGCACGGGGCTGATTCCGGCTCATACCGAATGGAATTCCTATTCTGTGCGTGATGTTTATTATGACCGAAACGGGCATCCCCATTGGTTTTATCATGATGTGTCCTATCCAGTCTATGTACCGGATGCCTATGTTCCAATGGCAACTGTCCGTGTTCGCTTTGCTGTCTATGACATAAAAACAGGCAAATTAGTTTTCTGCAGTGAAGACATGCGCACACGAGGTTCTTCCGATGATTTGCGCGGCGTATACCAACGCATCATTGACCGTTTTTTCAAAAATCTAAAAAAAGAGCTGAAAAAATAGTATTATAAAAAATCAGCCATTCCCCCAAAATCGGAATGACTGATTTTTTATGATGCCCAAACTTAATACCAACGTGTCATAGGCAAATCATTTTTAGTTCCTTTTGTCATCAAAATTTGATGCAAGTCAATATTGCCAATATAGAAGGATACGGCACAGCCGCAGAGATATAAATCCCACATGCGGACAAATTCTTCTCCCTTATCAGCAGCTACTTTATCGCGTACTCCTTGGAAATTATGATACCAACACATTAACGTCTTGTAATAATGACGGCGCAGGCTTTCAATATCAATAACCTGGAAGTCATTATCATATGCTAAGTTGACCATTTCCCGCAGAGACGGCAGCGTACCGCCTGGGAAAATATACTTGCGCATCCACGGATTGCCTACACTTTCATCATGTCCGCTGATATAGTGCAGTAAAAACATGCCGCCATCTTTCAAAAGATGTTCTGCTGTTTCCATATACAGCGCATAGTTAGATCGGCCTACATGTTCCAGCATGCCGACACTGACAATACGGTCGTACTGCCGTCCTTCGTCTACTAAATCGCGATAATCAATCAAATCAATCTGAACCTGGCCCTGCAGTCCCAGTTTTTCAATGCGTTCTTGTCCTTTTTTCCACTGTTCTTTGCTTAACGTACAGCCATAGCCTTGAATACCGTACTTTTTAGCCGCTTCGATTAATAAATACCCCCAGCCGCAGCCAATATCCAACAAGCTCATGCCTTTTTCCAAGTGTAATTTTTCCAAGATATAATGAACCTTGTTATGCTGTGCTTGTTCCAAAGTGTCATCATCATGTTTAAAATAAGCACAAGAATAACTCATCGACGGATCCAGCCACATAGAATAAAAGTCATTGCCCAAGTCATAATGAGATGATACCTGTTTCTTTTGTACAGATTTAGATTCCGATGTATATAAAATGCGGCCCAACGCGCTTTTATCTAATGAAAATTGGCTGGTCTGGCTCAAAATACACTGCAGAGCTGTAAATAAATCGCCTTCAATTTCCAAATCCTTGCGCATATATGCTTCCCCCAGCGCCAATGACGTGGAAGACAACAATTCCTTTTTAGGAATATCTTTGTTAATTCGAACGTGAAATAACGGTTCTCCTTCTCCAATCGTATACGTTTTATTATGAAGTTCAACTGTAAAGCAGTTTTTATCAAATCGACGTAAATAATGAATTAAAAAACTATCCAAAATATGCAACATGATATAAATCTCCTACATTTTATCGTTTTAATCTCGCTGTACAGCGCCGCAAACTGTATTTTCTAACACCATCATAGTCGTCACTGCGCCAACGCCACCCGGAACAGGGGTAATCGCACCGGCAACTTTTGCTACTTCGTCAAATGCCACATCGCCTACGGTCTTGCCGTTGATGCGGTTAATACCAACATCAATAACAATTGCGCCGGGCTTTATCATATCTGCCGTCACCAAATTTGCTTTTCCGGCAGCAGCGATGACAACATCTGCCCGCTTTGTCAGGGATTTTAAATCCCGTGTTCGCGTATGGCAGTGTGTCACTGTCGCATTGCGGCCCAGACACAGCTGTGCCAGCGGCTTTCCAACAACATTGCTTCGTCCAATAATCGCTACTTCTTTACCAGTCAGCGAAATATGGTAGTAGTCCAAAATCGCAATAACAGCTCGCGGCGTACAGGGTATAAAACCAGGTCTTCCTGTAAATAAGCGAGCTGCACTGCTGTCTGTCAGTCCATCTACATCTTTGTCCGCATCAATACAATTCAGAATTCGCTGTGTATCTACATGAGACGGCAAAGGCATCATCGGCAAAATGCCAAAAACAGCCGGCTGATGATTCAGCATGTCAATCAACGCGATTAACTCTTCTTCAGATACAGTCGTATCCCGATGATAGATTTCTGCTGTCAATCCGGCAGCCTGTGCCACTTTCTGCATAGATTTTGCATACATAGCAGACGGCTTATCTTCACCTACTAAAATAATAGCCAATTCCGGCTGCACGTTTTTTTCCTGCCATGCTGCCAGCCGGCGTTCTACCTGTTCGCGATGAAAATCGGCTACTTCTTTACCACGTAATAGCTGCACACACATTCCTCCTATCGCATAAATGTTACTTTTACATTACTGCCGGGGGCCGCATACGTACCTGCCGGCGGGTCTTGATGTACGGCACGGCCAGTGCCATTAGGTACAAAGCCAAGATTTGCCTTGTCCAGCCAATCATTGACTTCGCGAGTATCCCAGCCCATAAAGGAAGGCATCCATATGCCCTCACTGGTATGCCGGACTTCCGGAATCACACGCTGTTTTTCCGGTTCTTCTTTAGGAAGTTGTGCCAGCTGCCGTTCTATCGGCTGGGACGGCCGTATGCCCTTATAATGAACAATTTCTGTCATCATTTCTTTAAATACAGGTGCTGCAACCTGCGCTCCATAAAATACACCTTGGGGATTATCCACAACAATCAAAACCACGTACTGCGGATCTTCCAATGGGCCAAACCCCATAAAAGATGCGATATACTGTCCTTCTGCATAGCCGGCCCGCCCATGATTAATGCGCTGGGCTGTCCCGGTTTTCCCGCAGAACGTATATCCATCTACCTTAGCACTTTGCCCGCCGCCGGAATTAATTTCTTCTGACAGGATTTTGCTGATTGTCTGTGCTGTTTCTTCCTTAATGGGCTGGCCTACCTCTATGGGATCATGCTTTTCATATACGGAGCCATCCGGGTTATCGATTTCTTTGACCAAAAACGGCTTCATCATATGTCCTTTATTGGCAAGCGCACTAAATGCCTGTACCATCTGCAGCGGCGTAACAGCAATACTTTGTCCAAAGGACATGGCCGCTACATCTACAGGACTCATGGTTTTCGGGTCAAATAAGATACCCTCTTGTTCGCCGGGCAGTCCAATATCCGTCGCTTTGCCAAATCCAAACCGTTTTGCATATTCAGTCAGCGTTTCACCGCCAGTTGTCAATCCCAATTCTACCATGCCGGTATTAATCGAAAACTTTAATATTTCAGTCAGCGTAACATTTCCCATACCCCGTTTGTCCCAGTTATAAAATGTTCTGTCCGCTACTTGGATATGTCCTTCATCATGATAGACGCGATGAATATCCCATTTTCCTGAATCGACAGCTGCCGCTGCCATAATAGGTTTAAATGTCGAGCCCGGTTCATAGGTGTTAACGACAGCCCTGTTTTTATATTTATCCGCATTGCCTTTATAGTATTCATTCGGATCAAAATTAGGCCGGCTGGCCATAGCCAATATTTCTCCCGTTTTGGGATCCATCACAATAATCGCGGCGCCTTCCGGATGATTGCGGTTCATAACGCCATCCAAGCTTTTTTCAGCAATGTATTGAATCGTACTGTCAATAGTCAATTGAACAGCGCGTTCTTTATCAGGCAAACTGCGTTCCAACACAGAATTAAAAATAGGAATTTTATTAGTATCTGTCCACAGCCGCTGCAGCTGCTGGCTGCCCCTAATCTTTTTATCTAGTACCAATTCCAAGCCTTCCATACCCTTATCTTCTTTGTTGACAAACCCTAAAAGCTGCGAAGCAAGTGCTCCATTAGGATATAAGCGATGAATTCCCATTTTAAATGCAATACCTGTCAGTTTTTGGTCTTTAATGACTTTTTTTACTTGGTCCGCCTTATCATGGTCCATCATTTCTTCCAGCCAGACAAAACTGGTATCTTCCTGCAGCCGTGCTTCAATTTCCGGCTCTTTGATTTTCAAATAGGGTGCCAAGATATGCGCTATTTCCTGCGGAGATTTCGTAATCATTGTCGGATCGGCATACAGCGACGGCGCTTCTTCACTAATAGCCAATATCTTGCCGTTTCTATCATAAATCGTGCCACGCGGAGACTGCAGCACGCGTTTATTTATATTTTGCATTTCTGATTTTTTTAAATAATCCGCATACTCTATAACTTGCAGATAAACCATTTTCCCTACTAAAAAAACAAATGGGATAAAAAAGATTACCATACAAATTTGTATCCGATGCCGTAATTTATGTTGATTTCTCTCCTTATCGGTCTTCATGATTTCTTTCTCCATTATGACGTGCATACCATTTTTTTGCTGCAGCAGCCAACGTATCCGCATCATTAGCCAAGTCTTGATTTTGTACCCGCTTCAATAATACGCGCAGACATGCACCGGTCTGCCGCTGACATATAGCAGGAACTCGTTTGTCATACTGTAAATCTTTCGTACTGACAGGCATCCTGCCAGCCAGCTCTGCCATGTATTCTCCAAACGAAACGGTGCCGCTCGTATCTGCATCGGCATGACCGCAGCCCAGCACATCGCCGCAGGCTAACACCGTCGCCTGTTGTACGGCTTCTACCAATTCTGCCGTTCGACCAAACGGTCCTTCCAAGGCTTCGCGGCGCAGCCATTTTTCTACATCGCCTAGGCCCGTATTGGCAAAATAATGAAATTTCATATGCGTTTTTACCAGCCAGACAATCCGCTTCGCCATGTTGGGATTTTTATGCCAGCGCAGCAAAATAGCTTCTGCCAGTTCCGCGCCTTTGGCATCATGTCCATAGTCCGTATAGCGTCCTTTATGGATACCTCGAATCCCCGGCATTCCTTTAGCAATATCATGGAATAAGGCAGCATAGCGAATCGTCAAATCCGGCGGCGTATTAGCAACCACTGCCAAAGTGTGAAACCAAGCATCAAATAGATGAAACGGCTTAGACTGCGGTGTATCCGGCAAATGGCTGCATTCCGGCAAGATAGGGATTTCTTCATACTGTCCGTTTTCTTTGCGGCGGCAGCTGCATGCGCCTAGTCCGGAACGCACTAATACATCCAGCCCTTTATATGCAGCTTCCGTAACCATGAGCCGGTCTAATTCCTGCATCACTCGTTCCAACGACAGCCCTGACACTCTGCCAAATGCCAACGGCATAGCACGAGTTAGCTCCTTGACTGGTAAAAAGTCTAGCTGTCCCGTAAAACGACAGGCACGAAACAGCCGCAGGGCATCTTCCTGAAACCGCTTTTTAGGATCGCCGACAGTTACTAACCGTTTCTTTTTCAAATCTTTTTGCCCGCCCACATAATCATATATCTGGCCGTCTTTGTCCATAGCAAGAGCATTGACCGTAAAGTCTCGGCGCAGCACATCTTCACGCAGCGAATCCGCATACCACACTTCTTCCGGTCGATGACTGTCTGCACCATACGATTCACCTCGAAATGAAGCCGTTTCAACGGTCAAGCCATCGACGACTAAAACGACAATGCCAAAACGTTCACTCTGTATTTTTACTGTATGCCATCCCTTAATAGCTGCTACCCGCTGGATATCTTCCGGTCTGGCCGATGTCGTAACATCATAATCATGAGGCTGCCGCTTCATCAGCAAATCACGCACAGCACCGCCAACTACATATGCTTCAAAACCATTTTCATTTAACGCTTCCAATACGCTTCGTACTCTCGGTTCCACGCCAGCCCCTCCTTAAAAACTATAGTGTTGCAATATAGTATTATACCACGATTAGAACAGCCTGAGTAGTTGTAACTTCAGCAATGAAAGGATAGGTTGTATCTGTCCACGCCCTGCAACCTATGCTATACTTATAGCGTACAACCAGTATAGTATAGGTATAAATAATGGAGGAGGTGCCCGTATGGTTGATACTGGCTTGATTCACCTGTATTGCGGCGACGGCAAGGGCAAAACAACTGCAGCCATCGGCCTAACGATTCGCTGTGCCGGCCGCGGCGGCCGTATTTTATTCTGCCAATTTCTAAAATCAAGACCTACTGGTGAATTGACTATTTTACACACATTGCCGACAGTTACCGTGCTGCGCAGCCATGCGATTGCTAAGTTTACCTTTCAAATGACTCCAGAAGAATTAGCCGAAACCAAGCAGCAACAGGAACTATTTTTTAAACAAATAATCCGACACTGCCAAGAGATACAGCCAGATATGCTCGTGTTAGATGAAATCATCCCAGCCTGCCGACTGCAGCTGGTACCTGAGACAGCTGTTCTTTCCTTTCTGCAGCATAAACCGGTTTCCTTGGAAGTGGTTCTTACAGGGCGCGCCCCTTCTCAGGCTCTTTTACAGGCCGCTGATTATGTCTCAGAAATTTGTAAGCGAAAACATCCCTATGATCGAGGCATTACAGCCCGTCTGGGAATTGAAGAATAAGATAAAGGAGAGAGTATCCGTATGTTAAAATCCGTATTGCAAGCTGTACAACAGAACCAAGCAGCGCTCACAGCTATCCGTCGCCACTGCCATGAATATCCAGAATTATCCTGTCAGGAAACGCAGACTCTTGCTTATATTCAAGAAAAACTCACTGCCTATGGCATTGCTCATCGCTATGTAGAAAATGGCGGCATCATTGCCTGGATTGACGGCAGCGCCGTCGGCAGGACCTTGCTGCTCCGCGCAGATATCGATGCACTTCCCATTGAAGAAGGAGAAAACAATCTGTCCTGCCCCCGTGTCTGCCGCTCACACCATCCCGGGGTCATGCACGCCTGCGGTCACGACGGCCATATTGCAATGCTGCTGACTGCCGGAAAGATTTTGCAACAATGGCACAACTCTTGGCAGGGCCGCATCATTCTCATGTTTGAACAAGGGGAAGAAGAATCCGGTCCCCTGCCGTATTTACTGCGATTTTTGGAAAAAGAAAGCGGCTGGCATATTGACGGCTGTTATGCCACACATGTCCGCTGGGATATTCCTACCGGAAAAATTGCAGTCTGCCATGAAGCTCCTATGGCCGGAGGATTTGGCTTTGAAATCGAACTCAAAGGCCATGGTGGCCATGGATCCCGTCCCGATTTAGCCCAAAGTCCTATTGACTGCTTTCATTCCTTCTACAGCGATTTACAGGCTCTACGCATGCGTACCGTTTCTCCGCTTAACGGATTGACAGTTTCCATCGGCTCCTTGCATAGCGGCACGACACTCAACGTCATTCCCGATACGTTAACCTTTTCCGGAACGAGCCGTTTCTTTAGTTACGACCAGGCAGGCAAACGATTTTACGAAGAATTTCTTCATATCCTAAAAAATGCTTGTGACACCTATCAGTGTTCCTATGAAATCAAACATCTGCTCAAGCCATTATTTGAAGTACATAATGATCCCCATTGCGTTGCTCTTGCAGAACAAGCGATTACTGCCAGCATGGGAAACGATGTGTTGTATTCCTGCTCGCCCTGGATGGCGTCCGAATCTTTTGCTATTACAACACGGCTCTATCCAGGCGTACTAACATTTACAGGCATTGCGAATCCTGCCAAAGGATGCGGCGGCAACCATCATACACCGGAATTTGACTTAGATGAAGACGGCCTTATCTATGGTGCTGCAGCCTGCATCAGCTATGCCCTCACCTTTTTAGCTGATAAGACGCCGATAGATTTCACGCGTCCTGATGAACCGTTTGAAGAACTCATTCAACACAATATTTAACGACACTACTGAACGGTATAACCCAACGAACTACACCGTAATAAATCCGTTTTGTCGTTCGTTGGTCGAAAATTTTTCCAACTGATACAAATACACGCGCTGCAAAATAAACGTATAAAAAATAAATTTCTACGACTAACACCATGCAAAAAAGGTTGCGATAAAATGAGAATGGTTAACTCATTTTGTCACAACCTTTTTTTGCTGTTTATTTTCTGCAAATTAAAAACTATATACTGTAAAAGAAAGCGCGTTATATATTGACAACAAAAAACTTGCGATTCCGTCCCGCTATTGTCATCCCCTTACTGTTTGTGTGCCGGATAAATCATGCCATAAAAAGTAAGCAACGCACCGACTTCCCCAACGACCATAACAATTCCCATAGGAATGGCAGTATAACTGCCGGCAATACCTACGACAGGTGCCATGACGGCACCGGAAATCATCGAGAAGAAACCGATAAGAGCCGAAGCACTGCCAGCATTTCGTCCTTGAGCCTGCATAGCCAAGGAAAAGCTGCTCGTTGCCATGCAGGATAATGTAGAAACTGTAAAAAATAAAATAACAATTACAGCTAAAAGCGGTATATGTACTATAAAGCCAGCTAATAATAAGATACTCCCCACAACAGCTACCAATAAAGCTGTCCGCAAAATTTTCCAATCGGCTACGCGGCCAGCCAATCGACCCGTCAAGGCACCGCTGAGCATAAGACCAATCCCGTTAACACCAAAAATAATACTAAAAACTTGCGGTGAAACATGGTAAATATTTTGAAACACAAAAGAAGATCCGGAAATATACGCAAAAAAAGCAGCGAATCCAAAACACTGCATGATGCAATGTCCCATGAAATACGTCTGTCCAAATAATCCTTTAAATCCTTTGAGACTAGCAAATATACCGCCTTCTACGCGTCTGCGTACAGACAGTGTTTCGGTCATGCTAATGGCACTGATAGTCAATACGACACCAATAACCGTCAATAAGACAAACACACCTTCCCATTCAGAAAAGCGTAAAATTTGACCGCCAATAACAGGCGCAATAATCGGAGCTAACCCATTCACCAGCATGAGCATCGAAAAGAAACGCGTCAATGCCGGTCCTTTGCAGACATCACGAGCAATCGCTCTAGCAATGACAATGCCGGCCCCGCCGGAACAGCCTTGAATAAATCGAAATACCAAAAAAATATAAATGGATTTGACAAAGACGCAGGCCAAAGAAGACACGGCAAAGATCAACATACCGGCTATCAACGGCTTGCGTCGTCCCTTTTCATCACTAATCGGTCCGGCCACAATCTGCCCCAAGGCCATGCCCGCCATGGAAGCCGTCAGTGTTAACTGTATCATCGAGGGAACAACACCAAAATCTTCCATCATTTCCGGCAGAGCCGGTAAATACATATCCGTTGATAACGGAGCAATCGCTGCCAGCATCCCTAAAAAAATAGTCAATAATGTCATCATGCGTTTGCGCTGTACTTGCGTCATGTTGTCGTCTTCCTTTCTTCTTGAAATAATGCCGGTACGTCAGCCAGTGAGTGACATATCCGCCATGCTTTTTGTTGTACCTCTGGCGCAATTTGTACTAAATCGGGAATCCATATGGACGGAATATGCGCCGCATCAGCTGCTAATATTCCATTTTGTGAATCTTCTAATACGAGTGCGTTTTCAGGCGCAATCCCTGCCCGTTGGCATACCAGCAAAAATATATCCGGTGCCGGTTTACCATGAACTACGTCTTCCCCGCTCTGCACAATTTGAAAATATGGTGCAATAGTTGCTTTTTCAAGTAAATATTCAATTTGCGAACGCGGCGAAGAAGAAGCCACGGCGCACTGTATGCCTTGGGTTTTGGCAAATTCCAAGCACTGCATCAAACCAGGCTTGCACGGAAC